>DTWD01000430.1 GCA_012963185.1 Acidobacteriota bacterium | reverse complement strand
TGAATTAGAAGTTTGTTTACGAAGAAATGACTTGTCATTTTTTGGGGGTTGGCTTCGAACAATTCAGGTGCTACACTTCTGGCTTCGAAGAGAGCTTTTTAGCCCTCAATAAAGATTGAACCGGTTCCGGCGCACGGACCGCGCAACGAGGAGGTCGTCTCATGGGAGACGTGCAGGACACACAGTTGCAGACTGAAGAACAGGGAGTTTCGCGGCGTAGCTTTATTAAAGGAGTGATCGCCAGTGGCGCTGCGGTGTCAGCGTCGAATTACGTCCTTCGCAATGGACATGGTGTTGCGTTGGCCCAGGCTCCTGGGGCAGTCGAACGGCTTGTAACGTTGACCGTAAATGGTCAGCAGCGCCGTGTTGATGTATTTCCTCAAGAGACGTTGGCAATGACGCTCCGGTACAAGCTTGGTCTTACCGGAACAAAGATTGGGTGTGACCGCGCCGAGTGCGGTGCGTGCACAGTCCTTATTGATGGCGTGGCCCATTATTCCTGCTCAGCCTTGACTCATCAGGTTCGTGGGCGTGAGGTAATGACGATCGAAGGGCTGGAGAGTGCTGATGGCACGCTTCATCCGGTCCAGCAGGCTGTTGTTGACCTACAGGGTTTCCAATGTGCGTTTTGTATGTCTGGGTTCGTCATGAACATGGTCGAGTTGGCCAATGACAACCCGAACGCTACTCGCAAGGAAGCGGCGGAACATCTCGCCGGCAATATCTGTCGGTGTGCTGATTACAACCGGATCCTCAATGTCGCTGAGCGGGCGATGGAGTACACGCGTAACGGGGTGAGGAGCTGACCATGGCTGATTACAAGATTGGTGCTGACGATCGTTTTAAGCTGGTCGGCAAAGACTACATAACGCCCGACCAAATTGCGAAGGTTACCGGCCGTTCCAAATACGCCGAGGACTTCCGTGCTGAGGGTATGTTATTTGCGAAACTGCTTGTGAGTCCTATGCCGCACGCGCGAGTGCGCCGTATGGACACGAGTGCAGCGATGGCGATGCCTGGTGTTGAGGCCATCCTTACGGCTGATGACCTTCCGGAAGCCGAGGCTCCGCAAATGGCCGGGTTAACGAATGAGCCGCTTTATGAAGGCGACCCGATTCTGGCCATCGCAGCTGTTGATGAAGAAACAGCCGCGGAGGCACTCGAGGCGGTTGAGATCGATTTCGAGCCACTGCCGTTCGTACTCGATCCGATGGATAGTCTTCGTCCAGATGGCCCCAATGCTCGTTTGGATGGGAACACGATGGCCGGGCGAGACCTTCAGACGATTAAGTGGGACAACGTCGACTGGAACGAATTTGAGAACGGTGTTATGCCGCTCGGGGGTGAAGTAACCGACGAGTGGCAGGTCGGTGATGTCGAGGCCGGTTTTGCTGAAGCGGATTTGGTGTTGGACGAGTCGGTCATGTCGGCGTCCCTCTCGCACCAGCCGCTTGAGACGCGAACCGCGATGGCTTACTGGCAAAACGGAAAATGCTATATGCACTGTTCCACGCAAAGTACAGCGCGGACTGAAGGTGGCATGGCGCGGTGGGTTGGTGTGGATCCTGAAGACCTTGTGATTGTTGCTGAGTATTGTGGTGGTGGGTTTGGCAGCAAGATCTCTGCTTCGATCCAGGCTCGCATTCCGGCGCTGCTTTCGAAAAAAGTCGGCAAGCCAGTCCAGCTTCGTGTGACGCGGCAGGAAGAAAACTTTTTCGGGGGGGCGCGTCCCGGCATTCAGGCGCGAGCGAAGTTCGGGTTCAAGAGCGACGGAACCATTGTGGCGATCGATTTGCTGCACGTCCAAGACGGTGGTCCGTATAACCGGTCGGGCGACTTTATGTCGGCTGCCGACCAGGCGTCACTCATGTATCAACCCGACCATATGCGGATGCGCGGCTTGACGGTCTATACCAATACGCCGCCCCGTGCAGCGCAGCGTGCGCCTGGTGGTGTGCAGGCCGTAGCAATGTTTGCGCCTATCGTTGATAAGGCGGCTAAGCAGCTTGGCATTGATCGGCTTGAGATCATTCGCATGAATGCTCCTGAAGGGCAGGCATTGTTTGGTCGTCCACGTCAGGGTCAGCAAGGCAACGTGTCCAGTGCGTTTCCGAAAGAGGCAATCGATAAGGCGCGTGAGGACTTTGATTGGGCCGGAATGCAAGCCCGCAGCCAGCAGCGGAACGGGACGAAGGTCACCGGCATCGGTGCTGCGATTAGTTCCTACTCAGCTGGCACGTCTGGTATCGATGGGTTGCTCGTGATTCGTCCGGATGGAAAGGTTGCCATTCATACGGGCGTTGGTAATCTCGGGACGGAGTCCTTTTCGGATACATCGCGGACCGCGATGGAAGCCTTGGATACACCGTGGGAGCAGGCCGAGGTTATCTGGGGTGATACGAGTAAGCATCTTCCATGGAGTGCGATTCAGGGTGGCAGTATGACTACCCATGCGCATACCCGTTCCAACTGGGCTGCGGGTCTTGAAGCAAAGAAACGACTTCAGGAAATTGCAGCAGACCGGTTCGGTGGTTCCGCGGAAAGTTTCCAGGTTGCAAACGGCCGCGTTTACAGGGGCGGGCAGAGTATGACGTTTGCGCAGGCAGCTGAACGCGCCATCGAGATGGGTGGTGTCTATGACGGCAGCGAGTTACCGGAAGACATTAATGAAATGACCACTCGGTCGGCAACTGGTCTGCAGGGTAGCGGCCTTGTCGTAGCTATTAAAGATAACTACGAAACTGGTGGTCGGAACATGTCCTACGTCATCGGTTTTGCGGAAGTAGAGGTCGATGTCGAGACGGGCGCTGTGCGGCTTGTTGACTACAAAGCGGCAGCGGACGTCGGTACTATCTTGCACCCGCAAAACCTTGTGGCTCAGGTTCATGGTGGTGGCGTGCAGGGTTTTGGCGTTGCTTTAGGTCAAAAATGGGTCATGGATCCGCAATGGGGTCTCCATGTCGCGAAGCGGTTTTATTCGAACCGTCCGCCTTCCATTCTTGACGTTCCTCATGAGAAGGAGATGGATTTCTCGTCTCCGAATCTACCTGATCCGTTTAGTCCGATCGGTTCTCGTGGTGTTGGGGAGCCGCCGGTTGGTGCAGCCGCAGGAGCGGTGCTTAACGCGATTGCTGACGCTTTAGGTGACGATGTTTATTTCAATCGCTCGCCGATTATGACTGACATGATTCTGACGAAGCTTAATAACGAAACCGAGGCACATAACCCTCTTAAGACACACGTCTAGGTCCATTAATTTAGAGGATTGGTACAGGAGAAGAACTAATGGCCGTGATTCGCGACAAAATGCCGGCATTTCAGCTTTTCCAGCCTTCCAGTACAGAGGAAGCGTTGGGAGTGCTCGACCGCTATGGGGCCGAGGCATGGGTACTGGCGGGGGGGCTCGATTCTTGGGACTGGTTTAAGGATCGAATCCAGAAGCCAGCCGCTGTGGTTGATCTCGGAGGCATCGCCTCCTTGC
Organism: Acidobacteriota bacterium; assembly: GCA_012963185.1. Next base: position 1,924 of record DTWD01000430.1, on the reverse strand, counting down.
ATGAGATCAGAGCTACTAGTGGCGGTGTAGAAATTGGTGCAATGGCCACTCTTCGAGAAGTTATTCGCCATCCTGATATTTCAGGCCAGTTTGGGGTCCTTGGTCAGGCCGCCTCTAAGGCTGCTTCGCCGCAGATCCAAAACCAAGGCACGCTCGGCGGCAATGTTGGCCAGGATACTCGTTGTTGGTATTACCGCGATGGGTGGAGCTGCTACCGTGCGGGTGGGAACATTTGTTATGCCGATACACCTACCGCAATGAATCGTGAGCATGCGATTTTGGGTGCGAGTCGATGTGTGGCGGTCAACCCGTCGGATACGGCTCCCGTTCTGGTTGCGCTTGACGCAGAGATGGTGGTTGTCAACGCTAGTGGCGAACGCGTTATTCCTGCGCAGGATTTCTTTATTGGGCCCGCGGTGGACATCGAGCGGATGACCGCACTGCGGCCTGGTGACATCCTTACGCAGATTCGCATTCCGTCGACGTGGGCGAATGCTCGCTTTTACTTTGAGAAAGCTCGCGACCGCCAGGTATGGGATTTCCCGCTTGCGAACATTGCGTCGGCTGCGAAGATCAATAATGGCGTGATTGAAGATATCCGGATCGTCGCTAACGGAGTTGCTCCGTACCCGGTTCGGTTTATTGCAGCTGAAGATGCGGTGCGTGGCCAGCAGGTTGGTGACCAGGCCGCAGACCAGGCTGGACAGATTGCGATTCGCGGTGTCACCCCGCTTGCGCACAACGGCTACAAGGTTACGTTGTTGCGGAATCTGGTGACGCGCTCCGTTCGCGGCGAGGCGTAGTGCATGGAATTGTTTCAGTGGGGAACTAATCCCTGGGGCCAAGAGATCCTGATCAGGGTCTCTTGGGACCTACTCTACTTGTCATTCTGGGCCGGTATCGCCTTCATTGTTTTTCATTTGATTTACTCGGCTGTCTGGCTTCCGAAGTTGGCGCGGGAAGCGTCCGGTGGTGAGGGCTCCGCAGCCGTCGCTGGTGTTCCTGACCGGATCGAGCGACATAGCCTCGCAGCTAGGTTGTTTCATTGGGTCATGGCGGCTGCGATGTTGGTATTGCTGGTCACTGGGTTTTTTCCGATCATTGGGATCCAGTTTCCATGGGTAACGATTCATTGGATTGCCGGGGTTGTTTTGACAATCTCGATCATCTATCACATCGTTCATTCCACGTTCTTTCTTGATTTTTGGTCTATCTGGATTCTTCCAGCAGACTTGGCTGAGGCCGCTGCGCGAGTGAAGCGTCAGCTTGGCCAAGGTGATGGGGGTGAGATCAAGAAGCACGGTAAATACCCGTTAGACCACAAGCTGTACCACACATCAGTTATGCTCGCCGGGCTCGCCGTCATAGCGACCGGGCTTGTTATGATGTTTCGTATTGAAAATGCCCTGGTTGCAAGGAATGCATATCTCCTCGCAGAGGAAACCTGGGGTTTGATGTACATGCTTCATGGACTGGGTGCAGTGTTGTTCGTCATGTTGACCATAACGCACATCTACTTCGGTCTTAGACCGGACAAGATCTGGCTGACTAAGTCGATGATCTTCGGGTCCGTTAGCCGCGATGAGTACTTGTCTCATCACGATCCAGAACGCTGGGACGTCACCTCGAAGTAATCAAGTAACGGCTACCTGCTTGATCAAGAGTGGGTAGCCAGTTCATCTTCACATTTCTCGTACGACTGTAGAGGGGAAGGTTGAATCATGTCGCAATCCGCGACGGATGAACTTAAAGCGTCCGTTGACATCGTTGAAGAAACGTACGAGTTTTGCCTGGCCTACGCGGCTAAAGGGGTCACGGCTTATATGGCCCGGACGGCGGATACGCAGGCGCGTGAACAACTCGAGCAACTCGAACGGGCCCTCCCCGGCCTTGGAGATGTTTTTCTGAAGGTCGTTGAGGATTT
>DTWD01000429.1 GCA_012963185.1 Acidobacteriota bacterium | reverse complement strand
CCGGGTGATGTAAGTGACTTAGGTCACTTCCGGGTAGTCTAGTGCAGTCAGACTACTTAGAGCGATTTTGGAGTCATCCTGAATTGCTCGATTGGCTAGCGACAACCTTTGTCGATTCCGGCTGGGACGTTAAAGCCATTCAACGTGCGATTGTGACGAGTGCCACGTACCGGCAGGCGTCGCCTGTCACGGCAGAAGCATTTGAAGCGGACCCGGAGAACCGACGACTCGCTCGTGGGCCACGACTTCGATTACAGCCGCAAATGATCCGCGACCAGGCGCTGGCTGTTTCTGGTCTGTTGGTAGAGAAAGTCGGTGGACCTTCGGTCAAGCCGTATCAACCGGAAGGCCTCTGGACTGATATGGTCGAGGGTGGTTACGGAGATTATGTCGAAGCAGAGGGTGATGACCTGTATCGACGTAGTCTTTACACGTTTTGGAAACGGACGCTTGGTCCTCCGACCATGATGACCTTTGATGCATCCACGCGCGAGACCTGTATTGTTCGCACGGGTCGGACGAATACTCCGCTGCAGGCATTGAACCTTATGAACGATGTTACGTACATCGAAGCCGCGCGCCGACTGGCGGAGCGAATGATCACAAGTGGTGGGACATCACCGGAAGACCGATTAATCTACGGGTATCGCGCAGCGACAGCGCATGGTCCACAGCCAGAAGCGCAAGCGGTCCTTCTCGATGGATTCCAACAGCATCTGACTCATTACCAGAATAATCGGCAAGCTGCGCTTGAGCTGGTTAGCATGGGGGAATCCCCACGTGACGAGACACTGGATGTGGCGGAGTTGGCGTCGTACACCATGGCAGCCAGCTTGATTTTGAACCTCGACGGAACGATTACAAAGGAATAGGTCATGGATCCGCTTGAAAAGTGGCTTACACGTCGGCGATTTCTTGAGTTGTCGGGGTCTGGAATCGGTGCGGCGGCGCTCGCGACCCTCTACAACGAGGACCTGCTTGGTCAAGTACCGAATGCCGTTGGGGGGTTGCCAGGGTTACCGCACTTTGCGCCGAAAGCGAAACGCATCATCTATCTCTTCCAGTCGGGTGCTCCTTCGCAGCATGAGTTGTGGGACTACAAGCCGAAGCTTTCGGAACTACGGGGTACGGACTTGCCACCGTCCGTGCGTGGTGACCAGCGCCTGACTGCGATGACGGCATCGCAGAGTAGTTTCCCACTCGTCCCGTCGTTATTTAAGTTTGCCCAGCATGGAGAGTCGCGAGCATGGGTTAGTGAACTGATGCCGCATACCGCCAAGATTGTCGACGACCTGTGTTTTATTAAGTCTATGCACACGGAAGCGATTAACCATGATCCTGGCATTACTTTTTTTCAAACAGGAGCACAGCTTGCCGGGCGACCCAGTATTGGGGCGTGGTTATCGTACGGACTCGGGACCATGAATAGTGACCTTCCGACGTTTGTAGCGATGGTGTCAAAAGGATCAGCGCAGGTCGGGCAGCCACTATACGACCGACTGTGGGGCAGCGGGTTTCTGCCAAGCCGATACCAGGGCGTGAAATTTCTTTCGACAGGAGACCCGGTTCTCTATCTGTCGAATCCTCCTGGTGTTGATGAAGGGACAAGACGCAGGTTCCTTGACGATCTTGAGAAACTCAATCGACAGAAAGAAGAAGAGTTTGGGGACCCGGAGACCAGCACACGCATTGCGCAGTACGAAATGGCGTATCGCATGCAGTCTTCCGTTCCTGAACTCACTGACCTATCTGATGAACCAGACAGTGTCTTTGATCTATACGGGGAGGATTCTCGGCAGTCAGGGACGTTTGCTGGGAACTGCTTACTTGCGCGGAGATTAGCCGAACGAGACGTACGGTTTATCCAGTTATTTCACCGCGGGTGGGACCACCACACAGAACAGCCTGCTCGCCGAACAGGTCGGTTTCAGTCTCATCCTTG
>DTWD01000428.1 GCA_012963185.1 Acidobacteriota bacterium | reverse complement strand
GGAGATGTCGTTGTACTGCGAGCGGGTCAAGAAATGGAAGTGATCGGAGAATATAATCTCGGCGCGGCGGTCTATTGCACGCCAGTCGCTCGAGACGGCGTTCTCTACATCCTGACCCGCAATCGTATTTGGGCCTTTCAGGAGGGTGCGAAAAGTGACCCGTTCTAGTGGGAATAGTGGGATAAGTCAGTTTACTTCGCTTCGGATAAATTGATTTCTCGACGAACCGACAATAACTATTCCCGCGCCTCTGGAATGAGCTCGAGTATCAATCGCTGACCGTCTCGCATGACGATTACTTCAGTTGGCTCACCCTCCTTCAGTACGTCAAGGGCATACGTGTAATCGTAAATATCTCCAATACTCTGGCCGGCAAGACTGACAATGATGTCGCCTCCCTGCAGTCCAGCCGCCTCAGCTGGCCCACCACCAACGACACCTGATAGCAACAACCCGTCGACCTCTTGCGCATAATCTGGAATGGTCCCGGTAAAAATCCGCATCATCGCCTGGCCGGCGCGCTGCGCGCTTTGTTCAACCTTGATGAAGTCAGGGGGATCGACTCGAGAGACAAGATGAGCAGCAATAGTCCGACCTAGCTCCGCCACCCTGTCGAGACCCTCGTAGTTCAGCGCATTCGAATCATCGGTTGGACGGTGATAATCGTCATGACTGCCAGTGAAAAAATTAAGGCTTGGTACCTCCGCCGCATTAAGGCTCATAACGTCAGTAGGTAAATAAGGATCAGAAACGAAGGATAACTCAAAGCCGATAGGCTCGTTCATTTCCCGCACTAAACCGGTCCATATGGAACTACTTCCAACCGCCTGAACAGTTAACGTATTGTCACGAAGACGCCCCACCATGTCGAAATTGAGATACGCCGAGACCTCATTCATCGGCACCAACTGCTTACGAACGAAATCGGCTGAACCGAGAAGCCCAAGTTCCTCACCGGACCAGAATGCAAGAATCACGCCACGGTCCCGTTCACTGCCAGCCAAAGCGGAGCCGACGGACAGAATCGCCGCAACACCTGACGCGTTGTCATCGGCACCATTATGAATTTGACCTTGCTCATCAGAGCGAGCTAACGAGTCACCACCACGACCGCGTCCTAAGTGGTCATAGTGTGCACCAAGTACGACATAAGGCTTCTCAACCGACGACTCTCTGGTCGGTGGAAAATAACCTATAACATTGTGCCCAGTGCCCTCCTGGCGCTCAAGTCGGACATCTAGCGTGGCGCGAAGCGGCAATTCAAAGCCGGCCGCATGAGGATTCGCCGTATCAAGCGACGCTTGAACCGTGTCAAGCGACTCACCAGTACTTTCAATTAACGCCGCACCTAGTTCACCATCCACAGTCGCCGCAACAATGCCAGAATCACCCATCGCGTTGTCGAACGTCAGCGGAACCAGCTCACCGGCATTTGGCGATCGTGGCCCCGTGACAACAATTAAGCCAAGGGCACCCCGTTCACGCGCAGCGAATGCCTTATAGCGAAGCCCTGCATACCGAGAAAGTGTTCCCCGCAACGTGCCTTCGGTATCTTCTGGGAAATATCGGAGAACCACAACAATCTTTCCGGTGACATCAAGCGTCCCATAACTGTCGTAACTGAATCCATCAGTTTCTGGTACCGACAATCCATAACCCGCGAAAACGAGCGGTCCTTCAATTCGCTCCGCATTGGAAAAGGCAAGACCGCGCACGCCACTAGTTTCAAGGTTCGATGCTGACCACTCTGTCGTATCTTCAGCAACTACATTGAGACTCGTTCCAACGTCTTTGACACCAGCGGTATAGGTAAAAGACTGCCTAAAATCAGAACCCCCTGGGACTGGCTCTGCGCCAAGGGCTTTTAGTTGTGTCGTAATGTAGTCGGCAGCTTTTTCGATTCCGGCCGAGCCCGTCAATCGCCCCTCGAACTCATCGTCAGCCAACTCCTCAACTAAGGCACGGATGTCGAGTACAACAGGCTCAGAAGGTCCGCAACCAACGAACAACACCACACTCGCAACAGAAGCGATTTCTCTTATGAAGCAAACACGCAACATCATGAGTCCTCAGTTAAATAAAAATGGTCGCGCTATGGCAAGCGAATCACCCGCGAACCAAAGCGTAATGATACCGAGTCTGGTTCCCATGTAAATTCATACGTCTCCGGCTCCGATGAGTAGAGAGTCATGCCCGTACGAGCATCGAATACCTCAACCCACCCAGTGGCACCGTTGGATACAAGCACTCCCACTGCCGACCCGTCCGGAGCCCATTGCGGTGCGGCAAACACCCGATGATCAAATTCGTTGGCCGGCACCTCCGAGTGACGAGAATCGACCAAGTGGGATGTGAGCCGAAGATCCCCAGATAACTTCCACAATCCATCTGGTGCGACAACAGCCAGAAAACTTCCATCCGGAGACCACGCCGGATCACAAGTCCCTACATTAGTTGCAATCTGGCGCATCGCAGTGGCATCCCGCACCCAAACCCGCGTCCGAAGCATGAACCGCGTTCCTTGTTCAACAGGAGGACCAGGCTCTTCGGCACAAATCGCCACACGCCCGTTGCCCCACGCAAAATTGACCAATCGAAGCGCTCCCGGCGGAAGCGGTGGTGGACCAGGAGATTCTTCAGCCGTGACCCCTGCATCAGGATCCTGCGGCTGCGCCAACGTAGAAATCGTGCATACGCTCACGAGCGCAACGCCGACAACCACGGAATCAAGCTTCTTTCGGGTTAGCACGTAAACCAGTCTATCAATCTTAGAAAGTGGCAGTATCCGATTTAGCCAGTCGGCGTGCTTGGCTGATTCTTCTGGTAAGCACGGTCACACGCCTTTTGAAACTTCGTCTGTAGTTCAGAGGCCTCGGTCCCGGCGAGTGACCCCAGTCGTCGACGCGCTGATTGAAGGCGTTTTATTTCCTCAATCGCTGCGCGCCGTCTTGTGGCTTCATCGACACGCTCACCCATCGTATTCGAGGCCAATTGATCACGCCATTTCTTTGCGAGAATTTCGGCCGGCGACGCTCCTGCTTCATCGAGCGCCTCGGTCGGCACCAACGTCTCAGCACGCTCGCACAGCTGCCGCAGTTGTTTGAGCTTACGCGCAGGATCGAGGTCGGTGCCATGGAATTGCTGGGGATAAGCCTCAACCAAGCGGGCAATTGTTTGTCCAAAACGTGTTGAGAGTTGACGCCGCAGATTAGACGGCACCTCTCCGGCTTGCCGCCAACGCCCTTGAAGCTCACGGACACGGGCAGCTAACCCATTCTCTGTCTCTTCAACAGACAATAACGACTCTAATTCGACGCACAATGACTCACGACCAGCAATTTTTTCCGCGGCCACCTCGCGTTCACCTTCTCTTACCCGTTCAAACACACCATCGCAGGCAGTACGAAACCGTCCCCAGATTGCATCTGATTTAGTGCGACGTACAGGACCGATACGTTTCCATTCGACCTGAAGTCGTTTCGATTC
>DTWD01000427.1 GCA_012963185.1 Acidobacteriota bacterium | reverse complement strand
TTTTATGTTTTTTATTTTTTATAAAGCCAGAGTTGTTCCGGAACATTTCTGGATGGCAAGACGATTTCTTCCTGTCATCCTTCCAGTCTCACTCCTCTTGATTGGTGCTGCAGCATTTACACGAACCTCCGCGCACTCTTGGTTGCCAGTACCTTGGCTAAGTACCAAGAAAGTTTATCTGCTCCGTACCGCTTTCGGCGTACTGATCATTGGATGGCTTGGCGTGCAGTATTTGCAAAACACCCGACCCATCTTGCGTCACAGTGAATTTTCCGGTTTGATCCCGAAGCTCGAAGAGCTCGCAGCACGGTTTACGCCTGACGATCTCGTTCTAGTCGAATCTCGCGGTTCATCTGACATGCATCTACTCGCTACGCCGCTTGATTACATCTACGATCGAAATGTTTTAGTGTTCGATCAAGTTACTCCCCACAAGCAATCATTTAGGCGATTCGTGGAGTGGGCACGTACGACTTACGACCGCGTATTTTTTATTGGCGGGGGAGGCACCGATCTCTTATCCAAGAGCACCGTTGCGACAACCGTGGGTGCTGACCGATTTCAAGTTCCAGAGTACGAACAAACCCTTAATGCCTATCCAACTACTGTTCGCCATAAAGAATTTGACTACGGCATCTACGAATTTGTACCAGGTCGGATCACATCGGGAGTATTCGACCTTGACGTGGGCACCGCTGACGACCTGTACGTCCGCCGGATTCATGCCAAACAGCAAGACCATAATGGTGTGACCTACCGATGGACTCGAGACCGATCATTTATTTCGGTTCTCGGAACACTAGCAACAGCGAGTTCGCTCACGCTGTATTTAAACAATGGTGGCCGACCGGATGATGCAGAAGAAACGCATGTTCATTTAACGCTTGATAACACACCACTAGGAACTTACCCGGTTAAGGCCGGTTTTAATTCGTATACGGTCTCGATTCCTCCCGGCGTCGCGCGCGCAGTGGCTGCACGTGAAGAAGCCTCTGAGCTACGCATTGAAACGAGCACCTGGATACCCCGAGAGCACCTGGGAGGCTCTGACGACCGAGAAGTCGGGGTTATGCTAGACCGCGTGGTAATTCAGTGACAACATGCGAAACTTGTAGAACACGTGTTCAAATATCTGCAAATCTATAACGACCGCGACCGACGACTCGTGGGCTGTATCGATTGTCTCCTCACACCCTTCCGGGCAATCAACGAATGGCGTAGAACGCCTAGTACTTCAGCACCCAAGCGAGTGCTAGTGCTACGCCTCGAACGAATCGGGGACTTACTTATGGTGGCCGGCGCGGTGCGCCGCATTCGGACACATCTACCGGATGCTTTTATACAACTGATCGTGGGCAGTTGGAACAGCGACCTTGCCGTGCTGATTCCTGGTGTCGACCGGATCGAACTACTGAATGTCCCGTGGTTAGCGCGGAAAGACAAATCCTCCTCGGTACAAAGTGCGATACAGATGGCTTTTGGTTGGCAGCAACAGGATTTTGATCTGGCCATTAACTTTGAACCGGATATTCGAAGCAACGCACTGCTTGCAGCATCGGGAGCTCCTCAACGTGTCGGGTACCGAACAGGCGGAGGAGGCGGGTTCCTTACCGATGCACTCGACTACGAACCAAAGATTCACACAGCCGACAATGCCCACCGCTTGGTACAACATATCTTCTCTAACGATCATGAGGACACACTTACTGCTGACCACCTCCTCAGCCCCTTGCCCGAACACGTGCACCAACGCACCAGTCAATTGCTCGGTCCAGATACCCCCCACACACCGCTTATTGGTATTAACGTCAGTGGAGGTCGTCAGATTAAACAATGGCCAGCGGCTAGATTTGCAGAAACCGCCTCGATTCTGTCACATGAAGACAATGCAACCATCGTCTTGCTAGGAAGCGAAGCTGACCGATTAATTGGTGATGCCGTCGTCAAACACCTTCCAACATCAATTCATCTGATGAACCTCGTTGGCCAGCTTTCGTTGCTCGAACTCGCTGCTGTCTTAAAGCGATTGAGATTGCTGGTAACCGGTGACACCGGGCCTATGCACCTGGCAGCAAGCGTCGGAACTCCCGTCGTCGCAATTTTCGGACCATCAGATCCTGTGCGGTACGCTCCGCTAACTTCCCACCGACAAGTCGTCCACGCTGAACTCTGGTGTCGTCCGTGCAATCAAATCCGTCGTCCGCCTGCACGATGCGCCTCCGGAACACCAGACTGCCTTGACAAAGTTTCTGTTCCAGAGGTCATCACGGCCATTCGACACCTTCTTCACAACTAACCATACGTAAGTAATTCGTCGTATAGCCCTAGTAACTGCTGAACAACCGCAGACCAAGCAAATTTCCGTTCAACAATTGCTCGACCAGCACGTCCCATATCTGCTAACCGATCACGCTGGAAAAGGGCATCGCCAACCGCCTGCGAAAGACTCACGACATCTCCAGGATTAACCAGCCACCCATTCACTCCAGGTTTAACTTTATCTGGCAATCCACCCACCCTCGTCGCAATAACCGGCAAGGCATGAGTCATCGCTTCGAGCGTAACAAGAGAACTCCCCTCATAAAGCGTCGGATGAATAAATAAAGTCGATGCTTGGTAGCACGCGTGAAGTTCTTGCTCTTTTAATTGACCAACAAAAGTAACGCGATCAGTAAGCGACAATCTCCGCACAAGCTTGCGAAGTTCTGTCTCATAACTCCCCAAGCCAACAATAACCCAGTGCCACCGAATACCCGGCTGGCTCCCATCTAATCGAGAAAGCGCTTCAGCTAAGATCTGAAATCCTTTGTTCTGTTCGATCCGACCTACGCTGAGCAACACTGGCACCTCTTGGTCGAGACCGTATGAAGCAGAAAATTCGCTACCAGTCAACAATCCACTGGCTCGATCTATGCGTCGAACGTCCACTGCATTCGGCACAACGCGAACAACCGATTCCGTTACCGGCAAGTGACGTAACACTGGCTCGAGAAGCGCATCGTCGGTAGCGATTACTCGGTCTGCCGCCACAGCACAGCGCCGAACCACAGATTGCAAAGGTTTGTACGCAACCGACTTAAATTGTGAGCTCACTGAATTGTCCGACCCGAATTCTTCAAGTCCATGCGGATTAAAGACAAAGGGAACAGTACCAACCCGGTCTTGACATCGCGCTACGGCATATCCAAACGCACTCGCCCCGTGTCCATGTACAACATGAATGTGTCCCTCTTGGACCAGCTGCCGTACTAAACATCCTGCTCGCCAGCCAAAAATCGGGTACGCCGTAATCCGATCGAGAACAGTGGTTCCACGTCGACCGGCGAATGGAAATGTCCGATAGGGCACGAAACGTGTGTGTAACCCCTCTCGCTCGAGCCAATCATGCGCGCCTGCCCCATGTTCCGGTGGCTTCGTAATGAGAGTAATTTCTACATCCGTTGCAAGTAAGTGATGAATAAGTTCGTCGACAGACCTTTCAAGGCCGCCCATTCCATGCAACGGAGAGACAGCACGAGCCACGACAGCAACATGCAAGCGTCTAGACATCATCAACCAATCAAACCCTGCGATGACTCTTCGCAAATTCGTTCATAGAGTGACTCTATTTCACACATCACCACGCGACTTGAAAATGTTGCATCCACATGTTCCTGTGCAGCACAACCAAGTCGTTGCCGCAGATTTCTGTCATGACGTAGTCGCCCAATATCCACACCGAGTTGGCCAACGGTCGATGATAGAAGTCCCGTCTGCTCATGAAGAATGATGTCACCCGTCCCTCCGGTGTCCATTGCGGCAACCGGTAACCCGAAAACACACGCCTCCAGCAACACACGACTAAGAGATTCCGGGCCATATGACGGAAAAACAAGAAGGGTGGCGTGACGCATCCATGCGAGCACTTGGTCACGTGGAAGCCAACCGGTGAAGCGAATGTCGCGCCCTGTCCCCTTGGCCGCGCGCTCAAGCCGGTCACGCTCTGAGCCATCTCCGATCACTACAAAAGGCAAATCAAACTGAGCTCGTTCAAGCGCCTTAAGTAGTTTCGACACGCCTTTGTTGATCTCAAGCTTTCCAACAAACAGACCATAACTACCGTCGAGTGGCGTCGGTAACAAAGCAGCGGTCGACCGAAGTCCTTCTACGTCAACAGGGTTGGGAATTGTCTGAACTTCGGTCTCCCCAAGCTCTGGGGCGCGAACCTTTAGGTCCGTTGCAATCGCTGAACTCACCGCAATAACCGCTGTGGCGCGAGACAGCGCCGTGCGCTTTCGCGCCAGGTTTGAGCGCATGTACGGAATCATCGGAATCGCCAATGGCCACAAGGCACCTGCCCTCGGACGGACGCAGCGAGTCATTGTCGATACAGTACAAGAGGGGCAAAGCGCTTCAGAGTCTGGCGTAACGATAAGGTCAGACCAATAGCACACCGGCCAATAGTCACGAATTGTGCAAACTGACGGAATCCCTTCGCGATTCGCTGCCGCAATACTCGGTGGACCTGTTAAACGATGCTGCGCATGAACGATATCGATTTTCGACTCGCGAATGACTTGTCTGAAATGCCTCGTCAATCGCTTGTACAAGAGTTCGTTCTTAAAGTAGTTTCTGACGTAAGGTACCGGTGGAGACCAATAAGGAAATATTGCTGGCGTAAAGCCGTCAAAAGACTCTGTCAATTCGTTGTGACGTTCAACTGATGGCTTAATAATCTCGACGTGGTGCGCTCGGTTCCGCAACCCCTTTGCAAGTTCGTATGTGCTCCATCCACTTCCACCACATACAGGAGGAAATGCATCAGTCGTGATGAGTACGCGCATTTACCGGTCCTAATCTCTACCGTGTTGACGCACACGAGCAATGGCTGTTGTGAGTTGCTCGCAGTGAGCACGCCAGCCAAAATGTTCGACGACTCGTGACCTTCCTGACCGTCCAAGTCGACCTCTCTCTTCCTGATTTGACAACCGACCGAGAGCATTCGTCAATCCACTCGGATCATTCGCGTCATACAAAAGACCCTCTTGTTCATGACGAACCAGAGAACATAGTCGGTCAATATCAGGTGCCACGACAGGAAGACCCGCAGCCATATATTCGAAAATTTTCAATGGTGACCAATAAAACCCAAGCGACAGCGGCGCATGCGCATCGACATCAAACGGTGCAACACCTATATCTGCAGCGGCCAAGCACGCTGGCATAGTGTCGTGCGGTATCTGTCCTAGACATTGGATGCCGTCGGTCTTTAACGCCGCGTGACGCACACGAGACAATTCGGGCCCGCTCCCAACGAACACTGCTTTGAACTGATGTCGTCCCTGCTCGCGTAAACGTCGAACCGCTTCAACAAGTTGAACAGCCCCATGCCACGATCGGAATGCTCCGGCAAAAACTGCCACTGTATCCGTTTGATTTCGATCAAAAGGTACGGCGCCAACTGCATCGGGAGTAAAGCGAGTGGTATCAGCGCCCCACTCCAATTCAACAATGCGATCGGGCGGCACCCACGACGGAACAATTTCTCGTCGCGGCGTTACGATGAGGTCAGCTTGCCGGCATTGCCAGTCTCGATAACGGCGCATCGGCTCGATAAGTAGAGCGCGATCAATCATACGCTTGCGTGAACCTGAGTAATCCACAATAGGCGCGTTGACCTCTAAAACTGCCACGGCGTTTACCCGCCGTGCGGCCTGCATACCCTCTCCGCCAAAATTGTAGTAGCGCTCGATTACGACATCAGGTTGAAACTGTTCAGCAATTCCCATTACACGAGATGTCTGCAACCACCGCAACTGCCGCAAACCCAGCGGAGGAGTCATCTCAATCCACTTCGCACCGTCATCGGGGAATGAACCATCGCCAGGAGATACGAGCACCTTCACGTCATGCCCCAACTTGACAAGTTCACGCGCCACATTGGACACATGAACAGAACCGCCCACATGCCCTGGAACCTGCTGGTCTGAGGCCACATAGAGTATCTTCACGCCGGGCCATCCTGCTGAATAATGTCAGCCTCTGTTTGCTTCGCTAATACGGCGAAAAATGGCCCAGACTGCAGTCGTCCAAACAACGTCATGTCAAGCATCATGACCCAAGTTACAACCTGTAAACCTCTATAAATCCATCCCGTTTGGTTAATCGAACTTTTTGCATCATGTCTCGCAGCGCGCAGTGCCTCCTCATCAGACAGGCTCGAAGGCGATGCCTTAGATCGACGGCGCGCCATCCATCGCTCGACAATTCGCATAAAAATATTTTCCGCCAGGCCGCCAACTAGGGGGGTGTAATATCGAATACGAGCGACACGAAACCCAGCCTCTGAAACTACTTGTCGAAAATCAGCATGATCCACCAAAGCATTGCGATGATCCGATTTTCTAAGCCGCTCCTGTCGAAGGTCAATTAACCCGAAGGTCTCAAGAGCGCGAGCAGCACGATTAATTAAGCGCAACCCAATCGCAATGTGCGAATTCTTTCTCACATGACTGTAGACAAAGAATTTGCCACCGTTGTCCAGTACGCGATGCGCTTCGATGAGCATGGCACGGACACCATCACGAGACAGGTGCTCGACCACGTCAAGAGAGATCGCCTTAGTAAACGCTCCGTCAATAACTGGTAATCGCCGAAGGTCTCCGACGATCAAATCAATATCTTTACTTGCCTCCTCTGAAAAATATGGACTCACATCAATACCAGTGAGCGCCGCCCTGGTATCTCGATTCCAGTAAAGTGCCCGACCACTTCCGCAACCAAGATCAACGACCCTGTCAAAAGGGGTAAATGGAAGCAGGCGCCGAAGCATCCGGTGCCTCACACCCGCTGTTAAGAGAGGAGGCGAAACTCTCTCATGACGACCATCGGCATGAAGCGACTCATCCAGATACTTCGTTTGCTCTTCAAACGCTACCTCGGGACGCAGGTCGACAAATCGACTATCTACAATCGGATAAGCACGATCACACCGATCACACGCGAACTGATGTTCGGACTGCGTGAGTTGGCTCTGACACTCAGGACATTGCACAAGATCGATCAGACGGTCTGAAATCATCCCGAGTTCACCACGGCCTGAAAAAGGTCATCCAAACTTTCAGCACGCTGCACCCACGAGTACTTTGACACTATTTCGGATGCACGGCGTGTCATCTGAACGGTAAGTACTTCATCTGCAAGTACTCGCCGCAAAGCATCAGCAAGTTTGCCAGCATCGCCGGGCGGTACGAGGAGCGCCGTTTGCTCGTCTTCAACTACCTCACGAATCGGTGGGAGGTCCGAGATAATGACAGGTCGACCACAGGCCATGTACTCAAAGAGTTTCAGAGGCGAAGTGTACCGCGCAGAAGGCGTATCCACTGTCGGAACTACGCAGACTGTAGCGCTACGAACGAGACGACATACCTCTGCCCTAGGTACTAAACCAGTAAACGTCACCCGACCCTCAATGCCAAGTTGACGAGCCAAGGCGCGAAGTCGCGCCTCATCCGGATCTCCAGGGTAACCACCAACAAGCAAACCACGTAGGTCCGGAACCTGTGCTAAGGCCTCAAGAAAAACGTCAACCCCTTTCCATCGATAGAAGTGTCCGGCGTACACCGCAATCGGCGGTCCACTTGGCGTTCCGGATCCAACTCTTGGATCACTCTCAATGCGTGCGGCATTACCCAACGTCACCAATCGCTCACGCGGGCCAAATCGTCTCGTTAGTTCATCAACCAGTACATGAGTTGTCGCAACATACCCATCAGCACATTGCCACACCTGTCGCTCACGTTTCTCGAGCCGCCGTAATTTACGAGCACTACCAGATTCTTTCCCAGTAACGAGCTCAGGTAACGTTTCGGCAAACACTGGGGCATACCCATGTGATTCGTACACAACTGGTGCCCGCAATCGAGAAGGCAATTTCAAGGCCATGGCAGCGACTCCAAGATCTCTCGTGAAGATCATGCTCCACTGCCGAAAATCTAAGAAACGTTTAATTACATGTGCGAGATACACCGCTCGACGCGCAATGGGTGGACCCATGACCGGTACATATTCGAAAGTTAGGCGCGAATTGGGTGTTAGGCCATAAAACTCAAACGGATCCCGAGCAGGCAGGCTTGTATCAGGACGAACTATAAGCTGGACGTTGTGACCTCGCTCCGAAAGCGCGTAACAGGTCTCCATCGTCTGAATACCATTCGCACGTTCGAGAGGGAACCTGATATCGGACAGGTACAGTATGTTCACGGTCTGCTGGGACGCGAATCGTCGTAGCGGTCAGGCTCTTCGTAAAACGACGTCCGGTCAAAAAAGTACCGGTAGACCAGTACCGGAAAAGCTCTCGGCACGACCACAAACGTATTGTACGCGTTGCGAGTCAATTCAAGCCGTTGACGGTCCATCAAACCGGCCCCAAACTGAACCATTAAACCAAGATTCCACCAGATACAAATCGTCAGAAGTGCGAACGTCGTTACACTAGACCAGTGCTTCGCCGTGACCCGGATAAGTGTTGCCAATCCGATAACGAGAATTATGGTGACGCCGACAAAACGTCGCTGACCAAAAGCGCCGGCAACGGTCCAACTATCGACACTTCCGGATATATAAACCTGTGCCGCAAACATTACAAACAAACAAAGACCGATGCGTCGCAACTCTCTAAAAGAAGTACCCGGCAAACTCTTGACGCATAGGACGCCGATACCGACAAGCGCAGCAATTACAAGAGGTGTCCACGCAACCAGTCCGTGCTCTGTCGATAACAGTACCGACGCCGCATACGGTGATAGCCATGCCATCTTGTCTTCTACGTAAGGTGACGGCCCAATCCGGCCGTTTAATGTCAAATAGGCAGCAACCTGAGGCAGGTAACAAGTAACAGCCATGGCTGTTCCAAACATAAGACGACGTATCAATTCACTGGCGCGACCTCTGTTCCCAGCACTCCAGACCGTCACAAAAGACCAGATATAGTCAACGGCCGGTCCAAGAACAAAAAATACGTCCTGCTCACGAACCATGGTCATTAACGCCGCAGTCGCACCGAGACCCATCAGACCGCCGGTAGACCAATCTTCACGTACTTTCAGCCAGACGGTGAGAAATAGAGCGACGGCAAACGCCGAACAAGCGTGCGCCATCCCTGGTGCGAGGTACATATAAAAAAGAAGCGGGGTGCCAAGCCATACGGCCAGCCCAGCCACGAATCCTCGACCAAGCAAACGACGCGCCGCTGAAATAGATAAACAGACCGCCAGAAAACCCAAAAAAGCTGAACCAAAAGCGATCGCAGTGAGATAGGGGCGGGAGTACCCATCTACCGCAACGGAAGAGCCTGAAGCTCTCATCGCTCGTGCCGTCCCATCCGCAATGGCATAGAACGGCATCCAAAGAATAGCGGGACCGATTGTTGCGAAATTTATCCGGCGACCAGTTTCTGTTTGCAGTTCAAGAAACGTTTCTTCAAATCCGTATGCCGTAGCAATACCTCGATCGTGGAAATATCGATACTCATTATCAAAAGATAGATCCTGGTCAAACCAAAGTGAACGCAAATACGCAAAGTATTGAATCTCATCAGACGCGTACAACCGCGGTGTCACTGCCGGTATTGAGCAAAAGCCGATAATGATTACAACGGCCCACCCACGCTTGACACTTGAAACTTGGTTCAACCAAATCACGTGCGCACCCTATCCTAAATTCTCGCAATTGAACGGACGAAATGACCATGACTTACGTTTTCATACAACCGAATACGATATCGAGCTTTCGGATCAGAACAACCGATACACTCTGCCACGTTCCACACTGTCGGGCAGGTACTACAGCTCGAATAGAACCTCTGCATCAGGTACCGAACCCCGTCACACGTGCTTGGTCGCTCCCGCTTCACTACGGTCTATTGGCATTTTACGATTCTCCAGAAATGCCAATAGACCGTAACAAGTCCCTGTCAGCTCTTTCTGAAATGACTTGACGATAAATGGCATGGTAGTTGCGAGCACAGGCCTCAATGCTAAAACGCGCCTGTAATCGAGTCTGCACATCTTGACTGACCCGCCGATGCGCTTCTAGCTCTAGTCTTACGGCCGTCGCTAAATCATCAGGACTATCAACAGCCGTCACCCTCACATCCTCCGGAAATAGGTTTGAAATCTCTTTTCCCCCTGCAGTTTTCGTCGTAACTACTGGTGTCCCACAAGCCAGCGCTTCAAGCATCACGGTACCCCACGATTCAAGGCGAGACGGCAAAACAAATAGGTCTGCCGAAGCATAGTAGCGGTATAAATCTTCATTACTTATACCGCCAAGAAACTGTACATGGTCGGTCAGTTCCAGCTCTCTTGTCAGCGCTTCGAGTGCAGCACGAGATTCACCCTCTCCGACAACAAGAAGACGAACATTTTTGTGAACTGCACAGATAGTCGGCATCGCCCGAAGCAAATCTTCGTGTCCGGCCACCGGGTGAAGTCGCTTCACTGTCAACAACACCGCTGATCGATCGAGGCCAAGTTCTCTGCGAAATACAGCGCGACGATCCATCCCGAAGGCTTTAAATGTTGATGCAACCGGTGCATAAATCACCTCAGACGGGTCAGGTGCAAGCTCGAGACTATCTGCGAATTCACGCAAAGCCTCACTGTAAAAAACACGCGACTTGGCGTTACGCACCACTGCACCGAATCGTCGATGACGCGTTACATCATGGTGCCACACATCCGTGCCGTACAAGGTAAGAACAGTTGGTTTACGAAATCGAGTCGCAAGCCAATCCGCAATCTCAACAATTAAGCCGTTTCCGTGAAGATGAATTACATCGCTCGATTTGATCAGAGGTAACGCGCATATCGCGATCCGAATAGCCGCTATCACCGCACCTATTTTCATCCGAGACCAACGTCCTCGACCACGCCGAGGAGCGTAGTGAGCATTCGCCAGAACACCACGTTGACCCTGTGAAGAATGTGCGAGAAACCGACACTCTGCGCCAAATGAATTCAGGACAGACCCGAGTTGAATCGGAAGTATGGCATTGGCCGCCCACTCAGGTGGAAGATGAGGCGTCACCATCAGGATACGAAACGGAGGCTTCAAGGCTCCATTTACCGACATCGTGGGTCATGGTAATCCACAACCGAGTCAAATCACTTTAATCCGTTATTATTGCGCCGTGTTTGACAACGTCCGTCGAGTTTTTGGACACCTAATTGTCTACGGCTCGGCTGACGTCGCCATCCTCATAATCAATGTCCTACTAGTTCCGGTCTACACGCGTGTACTCACGCCAGACGAATTCGGGGCCCTCGCGCTCTTGCTCCTTCTCGAAGCATTTCTTCGGCCCTTCACACAATGGGGACTCGACGAAGGCTTCTTACGCTTCTACTACGATTGCGACAGCGAAGATACGCGTCGCGCGTTAACTGGCTCAACAATACTTTTTCTTTTTACAACCAACGCTGTCCTTCTACTGGTATTACTTGCCGGATCTGACACGATCAGCATGCTCTTGCTCGGGTCACACGTCTACAGCACTGCAGTGATGGTACTTGCCGCGAACAGTGCAGTTGCCGCATTTTTCTTCCTCCCATTCAACTTTCTTCGCATTCAGAACCGACCTAAACAATTTGCGACGTGGACATTTGCAAGAGCACTCGGAACCGTTGTCGCACGACTGGTTTTGGTGGTCAGTCTCCGTCTCGGCATTATCGGCATCATGCTTGCCGACCTCCTCGTATCGACGCTGCTTCTACTGGCGTTATCTCGTGTGGTGAAACCACTCCTAGCATGGCGTTTTTCTTGGATACTGATACGAGACATGCTCGCATACGGACTCCCACGAGTTCCCTATGCACTAATGCACCAAATCATGGCAATGTCCGACCGATTTTTTCTACGGGTGTTTCTCCCGCTACGTGACGTTGGGTTGTATCAACTGGGCAGTAGCGTCGCCAATGTGCTGAAGTTCTATCCAGTTGCCTTTCAGCGGGCTTGGACACCCTTTTCGTACGAGGTAATGGAACGCACTGATGCTCCGCAACTCTTTTCGCGCCTGGCAACCGTCGCATTCAGTGTTCTAGTTTTCTCGACCCTCGGCCTCGCTGTATTTGCCGAACCACTTGTACGTGTTCTAACCCCGCCCACATTCCATGACGCGGCAAATATCGTGCCGCTTCTCGCCTTCGGTGTCACCATTCAGGCAATCACCATCTTTGCGATCACGTCGCTGAATATCGCGAAACAGTCTCGAAGCTTGCCAATGATCACACTGGTTTCTGCCGTAATCACAGTAATTGGTCACTTAATACTCATCCCTAAACTTGGCATGCTCGGTGCCGGTCTGTCTGTGGTTATCGGCCAATGCGTACTCACGTCCACCTTTCTCGTCATTGCGCAAAAACACTATCGGATCCCTTATGAAATCAACAGACTCTCTCGAGTCGCTGGACTCGGTATTGTGCTGTACTTGGCCCTCGGTATGGCCACTGAGGTTTCTCTGCTAATGGACCTGGTAATAAGGTGTGCGGTCGTCGCGTGTTTCCCAACCGGTCTACTCTTTATACGTGTCTTTGATAAAACAACGATTCAACAGGTCCGTTCCCTCTTATTGTCAACCTTTTCCAAGCACACAGACGACAACCACACTATATAAATGAAACAGACCGCAAATATAATGCCGTTTCGGCAAAACAATTATCCTGTTCGTTCTTCAAACAGGAGTAGCCACCGGTGAGAGTAGTCGACGAAGAAGCCATAGCCCGTCACGCAGCCGTTCGTTTTCGTTCCGAATATCACTACGCCTTATTCGAGTACTGGCGAAGCGCGAAACTTCTACGCTACCTTGAACGTGCCGGTATCACAAACCTCGGGCAAGTACTTGACGATGGCTGTGGTGGTGGTGGCATGTGCGTCTCTGTCGCAGAAGAGACTGACCATGTCGTGGGAATCGACCTAAGCGAGCGATTCAGTAATGCAGGAACACGGCTGGCAGCGGAACTTAACACACGAAACATCACCTTCGTACAAGCTAATGGATCAAATCTGCCATTTCCGAATCGGACATTTGATACCGTCCTGTCTCACGCAGTAATCGAACACGTAAGTGACTACGAAGGCTATCTGCGTGAGGCCCGACGTGTGATGCGATCCAATGGACGCATGTTCCTTCAAACGGCACCGTATCTTTCACCACACGGTTCACATCTTCCGCGGTTGAAAATACCCATTCCGCTACATTTGGTAATCGGTAGGCGCGCAGCATTTTCAGCGTCCCGTTGGATTGCGACTCACCACCCAACATGGCTTGAAGCTCCCCCTGACGGATCATCATTTCTTACCATGGCCCGACGTGGCGAGATTAAAGATGACGACTTGCTTTATCACGTGACAGTCAGCAACCTCAGACGCGCCATCGCGGATGCCGGCTTCCGACTAGTCCAGGAAGATCTCTATGTCAGTAGATTCGCCAAGCGCTTGTTTCCACAAACAATTACCGGCTTATTGCCCGACATGCCGTTAATGAGAGACATCCTTATAACCAATATGGAATACGTGCTTGCCACCTAGCCACTCTGCCTTCTTTACAAAACACTAAGTTGGACGCCCCATACCGCCATTCTCGGCGACAGCCGCCAATATCCAGACGTCTAGTTGGTCTGACAGGTAAATTTGATCCATATATGTCGGTAAAAACAGTGCCAGGCCTCTCACCACAGGCAGACCGGTACAATAGATACCGCGAATGACTACTCAACCTGTTCTTGTTATCGGTGATCTCATCTGCGATCACTATGTATGGGGTGACGTCTCCCGAGTATCGCCCGAAGCACCGGTGCAAGTACTCGAATGGGGCCGGGAAGCAAACCGAGCGGGAGGAGCAGCTAATGTTGCCCTGAACCTCGCTTCCCTAGGATACGACGTAAAGTTAGCCGGTTTAGTCGGACGGGATGAAGACGGTCGATGGCTCCGTCGAGAGCTTTCTCGGCACGGGATAGACACGACCGCAATCGTCATCTCGGAAACCAGGCCTACGACGCAAAAACTTCGAATCATCGCTCGAGGCCAGCAGCTGCTGCGTGTTGACCGAGAAGATCGAAATCCTATCGGAAAACAAGACGAACGTTTACTTTTACAGCGCATTCGTCGGGCACGTCGTCAGACATGCGGCATCATCTGTTCGGATTACGCCAAAGGTGTACTGACCGAGGCCGTACTCGATCTAGTGCTACGCGCTCGGCCAGTAAAAGATCGCGGGGTCGTGCTAGTTGATCCAAAAGACCGAAACTTTGTCCGATATCGAGGCACCGACATTCTCACCCCAAATGAACGAGAGATCATCGAAGCAACAGGTGGGACATCTATAGACAGACCGTCTCATAATCTCCCATCTCGAGCGCAAGAGGTACAAAAACTCACCGGGGCGAAAGCTGTACTGATAACCCGTGGACAAAACGGCATGGACTTATTCGATTACACCACTGGTAACGTGACACACTCTCACATTCCTGCGTTTCGAACGCACGAAGTATTTGACGTGACCGGTGCAGGGGATACCGTCACTGCCGTTATGGGCATTGAGGCATTTCGAGAAACTCCATTGGCCGAGGCAGCACGTCGTGCCAACATTGCCGCAGGCCTTGTCGTCGGCGTAGTCGGTACTAGCACTATTGATCGAGACGCACTTGATCGCGTGATGCATGGCGCACTCGCTCCTTCTGGATCAAAAATTCTTTCCCGTTCAACCCTGGTCAATCAATTGGGGAAAGTTCGGGAATCTGGCTCTCGTGTTGTCTTTACAAATGGTTGTTTTGATGTCCTGCATACAGGACACTTACACCTACTGCAGCGGGCGCGAGCGCTCGGCGACCTTCTGGTCGTGGGTATAAATAGTGACCGCTCCATAAAAGGGCTTAAAGGTCATGGTCGCCCACTCATCGGAGAGGACGAACGGGCAGAATTGCTCGCCGCATTAAGTTGCGTGGACTATGTCACTGTTTTTTCGGAACGCACGCCTTTGCGTGTGATCACATCGGTCAAACCCGACATACTCGTAAAGGGCGCAGACTATAGCATCTCAGACGTGGTAGGGCGAAATGTCGTCGAACGACGAGGAGGACGCGTAGAACTAATTCCTCTGCTGCCTGGCTTCTCGACTACCGGACTCGTCGAAAGTATTCAAAAGACAAGAACAAACCGTGAATAAACCTGCTTACCCTGCGCTTGATCTCTCTCTGGCCACAACGACGCCACTCGAACACCGACCGAGCAAGGTCACGCATGCAATGCTCGCGGACCCAGCTAACTATTCGGCCGATGGCGTATCAATCGATACCCTGATTCCACCTGTCCTAAAAGGAGCAGACCTGACAGCCGTGGCAGATGCCTGGGCCTCGGCAATTCAACGTGACCGGGCCGTCATTCTCGGAATGGGAGCGCATCCAATTAAGGTCGGATTGAGTCGTCTAATTGTCGACCTGATCGAAAGGGGTTATATCAATGGCCTCGCGGGAACGGGCGCTGTTGCTCTTCATGATTGGGAAATGGCGATTCACGGACATACCTCAGAAGAAGTTAAAGACGGTCTTCCAGAAGGTCGCTTTGGAATGGCCTCCGATACCGCTGTCGCCTACTGGAAAGCCGTTGAATTTGCGCAACGTGAAAATTACGGTCTCGGACAAGCCGTCGGTTGCTTATTGTCAATAGCACCCGACAACGTGGGACCGAGTATCCTCGCGACCTGCTACAACTGCGCAGTGCCGACAACACTCCATGTAACCATCGGAGCGGACACAGCCCATATGCACCCCGGCAGTGATGGCGCTTCCCTTGGGCTTGCTGCAATGCGTGATTTTCTCGTACTCGGACAACTTGTAACGCACTTAGACGATGGCGGTCTTTATATCAATCTTGGTTCTGCCGTCACTCTACCCGAGGTATTTCTGAAAGCAATCAATATTGCACGTAACATAACTGGTACGCCGCACAAAATCGTGACAGCGAACTTTGACATGTTGCAACACTACCGACCATCACAAAACGTCGTCGACAGACCAACTCAGCCGGACGGACGCGGCTATCGAATAACCGGTCATCATGAAGTCATGTTTCCGCTGCTCTATGCACTGGTTCGGAAACGGTTGAACTAACCAAGAACACTGTATGCGTGTAGCTATCTTTTCTCCGCTGCCACCGCAACGTTCAGGCATCGCGCATTACACGGCGGAACTTCTCCCCTTGTTATCAGGAGAACACGAAATCGATCTTTACACTGACTGCGTTCAGCCTCATTCGCCAGTCGTTCCTTCCGTGAATATCTTCGACGCTCATGACTTTGTCTGGAGACGGAAACGCACACCGTACGAGCGCGTTATTTACCAGTTAGGTAATGCGACGTGCCACGACTACATGTGGCCATACCTTGCACATTACCCAGGACGCATCGTGCTGCACGACGGGCACGTACACCACTCACGCGCACGGTCCTTACTGTCTCAAAAGCGGTACGACGCCTACCGAGCAGAATTCGCGTTAAGCCATTCAGACTGCCCTACCGACGTGGCTGAACTTGGAGTACAAGGGCTACTCGGAAACCTGACATATTTTTGGCCGATGCTAGGCGTTCCAATGACGATATCGCACTCGGTTTCCGTGCATAACTCTAGACTGGCCGAAGAACTTCAACGCCATTATCCAAACTCCCACATCACAACCATCCGGATGGGCGTCACAGACCCCACCTCGGCGCTCGACGACAGTAAACGAAACTCGACGCGCAACGTATTAGGGTTTTCATCTAAACATGTCGTCTTCGCGGCTTACGGTGGCCTGACACCGGAAAAGCGAATACCTCAAATTCTTCGTGCGGTGGAAAGATTAAAACAAACGACTCCTTTGATTCGACTTCTACTTGTTGGTAACCCCGTCACTCACTACGATGCCAGAGCGGATGCTCGTGCACTCGGCATTGAACATCTCGTTACGTTCACTGACTACGTCGCCGACGCCGACCTGCCGCAATACCTGGCCGCAGCAGACGTGTACTTGTGTCTCCGCTGGCCCAGTACTGGCGAAACTTCAGCGTCAATGATCCGTTGTTTTGCGATGGGCAAACCGGTCGTCACTACTGACCTAGTTCTCAATCGTGACATACCGATGCTCCTCACCCCATGGACGTGGACTCTGTCGCATCCATGGATGGACACAGTCGACTCAAAACCTCTTGGCGTTGCTATCGATATCCTTGACGAAGACCACTCACTTGAAATCGCGGTGCGACGGCTCAGTAACGACGAAAGTCTTCGCAATCAACTTGGTGTGCAAGCGCGTCAATACTGGGAAG
>DTWD01000426.1 GCA_012963185.1 Acidobacteriota bacterium | reverse complement strand
TCCCGGAATCAGACACCACCATCAAAGGACATCTTGCCCCGAATATTACGCAGATCTAAGTCACTACTCAGGAACTGGACCGTTCTGTCGTTTGATCGCAAACAACGTAACCCCAATGCACTACTCACCACCCAAGACGCTCGTCACGCCACGGACATCCCGACCGAATCAACACAACTCGCCGTGACATCGCCGCCATTTCTTAATGTTGTGGATTATCAAGCCGACAACTGGATGCGGTGTTGGTTTCTCGGTATTGATTCATCGCAGGTCAATATTACTCAGACCGCAAACTCGAAAGACTGGCAGACGTTCATGACTTCGGCGCTGAAAGACCTGCATCGCATCGTACGTCCTGGCGGGTACGTCGCCTTTGAAGTCGGCGAAGTGCGAAACGCCAGCCTATTACTCGAAGAGCTCGTACTTCCTGCTGGCATAACGGCGGGATTTGATCCCGTCATCATTATGATCAACGTCCAGGAATTCACAAAAACTGCCAACACCTGGGGCGTCAATAATCAAACCAAAGGTACAAACACCAATAGGATCGTTGTATTCCAGAAACCCGTATCTCGTTAACGTATCGACCACCATCGACACGTACGCACACTCCCTGTCTTCCTTATAAACCTGGAACATTCTTGGCGATTACCCGTCCGCAGCGCTACGCCTGGATCAACTCCTTTCTATAGATGCAGGCCAAGTATCCGTAGCACACTGCAAGTCCGTCCGATCCCGAAATGAACCCTGCATGCGCCATTGTCGCTCGCCCTGCAATCCATATGTTACATTGCTAACATTTGATGTATATAATACTTTTGTTATTTTATTTACATCTGTATTCATTGTTACATGACTAATAAAGTCACTCTCGATTTAAGCGCGCTCAATATCAGGAACTTTCCTCGCGAACTTTTACGGCGATGCAAAATCCGTGCGCTGGAAATGGATGTCTCGCTGCGAGACTTGGTTATCGAAGCATTAAGTCGCTATGTGACTAGCGCCAAAGATCGGAAGGGTAAATGGTAAACCCCGACCGACTTCAAACCGCGAATACATCTACCGTAGACCAGCACAGCAAACAGGCACTCGACGTCGCGAGAGGAAAACGAGACGCTCGTCAGGTACGAACACGGAAAATTGTTCTTGGGGTCGTGAGTCTACTCACGAGTATCCTCATCATTAACGCGCTGATTGGCGAACAAGGCGTTATTGCCGTTATGCGTGCTCGTGCGGAACGAACAACGCTCGAAACAGTTATGAATTCTCTGCAAAAAGAAAATTATGAACTGCGACAGCTTGCAGTTGACCTTCGCACCGATCCGTCCACCATCGAACGCATCGCGAGAGACGACCTCGGCCTTATTTCACCAGGCGAGCAGGTTCTCATCATTGGAAAACCCCGGAACTCAGACCAAATAGCGCCGACTCGATAATTGCGACCGACCTCAAAGACCAACCAACCACAATTATTACTGCGGTATTCGGCGGTCTGGAAATAGTCTAACCGCGGCGCCGGGCTCACTTGAAATACCAAGCGAGACTTGCGTGTCGGGTGGCCAGTTAAACACCACTCGATAGCGGTTCGACACTTGATCAAAGTGCTCACCCATGCGCGTCGCAAGGTCAGTCAATGAGTTCTCAAAACCGGTCACAGCATTAATGTTCAAATACAACCCGCCTGTAAACTCTGTTATATTCAACGCCGTATTTGTCGCGTTACTCCCACCGCGCGTCATGAGCACCACAGTATGTACCGTCACCCCACGGCCAACCAGCGTATACAAAAGCTCTGAATACTCGTTGTCGTTCCAGTTCCCGCTGCCTTCTGCGTTATCCGTTAGTACCAGCACAAAGACCGGCCACGACGTATCTTCTTCGTCAAACCGGCGCTCCAACGTTTCATTAATCCCATCAAGCAAAATAACCGGCGCACCACTCTCCGCAAAAATTAGGCCGACGCCCTCCCGTAGCTCGTCCCTATCACCGGTAAAATCGACACGGCGTTGAATCGTTCGCGCAATCGAAAACAGTCCAATTTCATGCTGTGGCGGTAACGTATCAAGAAAGGCGTTAAGCCCGGTACGTATCGCATTCGTCCCGTTGACGTCATTCAACTGATTTCCGTGGTCAACCAGCAACGCAATCTTCATCGGGCCATTGGCAAACACCGCCGACTCCACAGGCACCTGCTCATCGTCAACGCTGACCACCATGTCTTCAGCTGTTAAACCCAGAATTGGCTGGCCGGAGGCATCTAGGGCCTCCACAAATAGCTGGCCGAGTTGGGCAGTCGCACGAGTCGGAACAAGCGTGACACAAGCACAAATACCCAACGTAATCACAAAGCGACGTGTTATTGCGTAACGAAGCATAAATAGTCCCCCTCACTCATCAGTGCGCTAGCGACCATCATCTATACGGTCCCAAAACTTTTGTCCCCGTAGACCAACCATCCGCACCATTCGCCACGAAGTTGACGCAGTATACCGTCGGAATAGAGTCCCGTGCGTCAGAGCGTCTACAATATTATGGATTAATTATGTCGCGTTTTCGCCAAGAGATTGAGATTCTCGAGCCATATGTCCCAGGCGAACAGCCAGCAGCAGGCGACGTCGTTGTCAAGTTGAACACCAATGAAAATGCGTTCCCTCCGAGTCCACGAGTTCGACAGGCGCTGCAAACCATCGACGTCAACCAGCTCCGACGATATCCACAACCGTTTGCAGATGAGTTTCGTGCGGCGACAGCCGAAGTCTTAGGTGTTGACACGTCATGGATCCTGCCGGGAAACGGCAGCGACGACCTCCTGACACAGTTGTTCCGCGCAGTGACCGGCCCGGGACGCGGGGTGACCTACCCCATACCGACCTATGTACTGTATCGAACGCTGGCTCACATACAAGGCTGCACAGTAACTGAGGTTCCGTATGATGACACGTATGCACTGCCAACAACCCAACTAACAGACGCTGATGCAGCGCTCACGATTATTGCAAACCCCAATAGCCCGTCAGGCACGGCAGTCAGCATTGACGACCTGCGCGTACTCGCCGGTCGCGTTAACGGGGTACTTGCAGTGGACGAGGCGTACGTTGAGTTTGCGAACGAGTCCGCACTTGACCTCGTGCGGGAGCATGACCACGTCATCGTGCTTCGCACGTTATCAAAAAGCCACGGTCTTGCAGGACTTCGCCTCGGCTTTGCCATCGCACAACCAAGTCTTCTTAAAGGATTAGCAAAGGTAAAAGACAGCTATAACGTTGATGCTATCGCAGCGCATCTCGGTGCGGTAGCAATACGAGACATCGGCTATACCCGTGAGGTAACCGAACGCATTGTGGCTGCGCGCTCAAACTTGATCGGCGCCCTTGAAGGTCTCGATTTTTATGTATGGCCGAGTCAAGCCAATTTCATCCTCGTCCGGCCGACACACTGTAGCGCGGAACATCTTCACAAGGCCCTCAAATCTCGAAACTTGTTCGTACGATACTTTGATGAACCGCGCCTGGCCAATACCCTACGGATTACGGTTGGCACGGATGAGGAAAACCACGCCTTGACGGAGACTCTTAGAGAACTACATCGGTGATTCGGCCATGGCCTGTTACCGCTCACGGGACATTCCGCAAAAACACATCTGTCTTGTACCGAGCCAACTTTTGCTGACCAAATCCATTAAGGACTATCGAACTGGCGTAAACGACCGATACAGCAACCAGTTCTCATGGTTGCATTTACCAGACTACAGTCGGCGCAGCGCCAACATCTCACCATCCACGCACGAGAGTGGAGCAACGGGGCATTTCGCCTCATCGTTGCCTATCCAAATGGCCTTCGAAAAGTACACTGCTTCTCAACTGATTCGGCGCTCCTAAATGGAACGATGGCGCTTCAAGCCGAATTGACCGCGAATGGATGGAATGCCGTTCGTCCGTTAAAACCAAACCCTAACATGCGTCAGGAAATCCATAGTCTGTTTACCCGTCATTAAGACCACTAACGTTTTTTCTGACCACGTTGTACGCTGTGCACGTGCCATGGCCGCTACTCGCATTAGACATCGCAATACTGCTCCCACCAGCCACCTCGGCCACGGTCGAGCTATTGAACAAACAACTCGCGGCACCACCAGAAGGCTTTCGTTTTAGTGCGGGACACCTGCCACATATTTCGCTAGTTCAACAGTTCAGTCCAACCACAGAACTGACCGTAATTGAACAAACGACCGCGGACGTCGTCTCCAAGCATCCTCCTTTTGATTTAACGTTAGCTTCCGCCGCCACCAGTGAAACAACTTCATCACTAATCATCACTCCGTCTCCAGTGCTGGACACGCTTCATCGACGACTCATGGACCAACTTGCAACTTTCGATGTTGGCGTGGGAGATGAACGAGCATTCAGAAATACCGATGCTACGCCCACGGATGCGGCTCGCCGTCGTGACATTACCTGGGTCAGCCAATTTCGCACTGAAGCGGCCTACGACGCATTCACGCCACACGTTACGCTTGGAGTCGGCACAGTCAAGACGACCATTCCGAAAACTACATTTACTGCATCGGTAATAGCGCTCTGTATACTTGGTCGTTTCTGTACATGCCAAAAAGTGCTGGCGTCATGGGACCTCTCTACCCATTAGCGTCGGCAACTATATGATAGAAGGAGAGAGGCCTATGGGTAGTCAGACATCTTCATCAATCCGGTTACATATCTCCATCTTCGCTGCGGGGCTTATCGCTATTTCAGGGTGTGACCGCCAAGAACCCCCCAACGAAACAACAAATTTAGTTAATGTTGATACCGCAACAGAAGCGGTATTTGTCCCAAGTGTCGTAACAGAACCCGACATCCCAAGTGATATTCAGCATGATTCCTGGGCTCGACTACCGTTACCCAATCGCGCCTCACTCGATAACGACGGGCAACGTGCATTTGACACCATCATTAACCCCGACAGTCGGTATGCTGACGGTCCGCGTGGCCCAATCGCGATGTGGCTGTACAGCCCGGCTATGGCCGAACATATCTTCCCGGCGAGTACATATCTTCGTTTCGGCACTGACAAAGACCAGCGACTGACAGAACTAGCGATTCTCGCCACAGCACGTGAGGTGAGAAGCCAATACGAATGGAGTGCCCACGAACCTCTAGCACTCGATGCAGGCCTCGAAGCTGAAATCATTGAATTGATCAAACATCGCCGACCGCTCGACGCACCTCTACCTGGATTGGATGATACTGAACGCCTCATTGTTCAGTTCGCACGAGAGCTGGTCAGCGAAGAACGCCTCAGCGCAGAAACATTTACCCGCGCCCAAGAACTCCTTGGAAACCGTGGCGTAATGGACCTTACCGGGCTCATTGGCTACTACAATTTTGTCAACCTAACGCTGAAGACATTCGACGTACAACTAGCACCTGGCCGAACACGACTACTACCTAATTTCTGGACACAAAGTGCGCCATAAAGGCTTGCTACGGCAGAACACCCTGTTGTGACATTGGGACCAACTCGGATGGCATTACACACGGCAAGTGACGGCAACCGATGCGCGCAACCACTTCACTAAAACCACTAACCATCGCATGCTTGTCATTCTCGCTTCACTAGCGCTCGCCGGTCTCGCAATCGCCACGTACTTTACTGCTATTGCATTGCGCTGGATCACACCAGATGCCCGCTGGATCCCCACCTTTTGCCAAATGGATAACACGACCTGCGCATCGATCATCTTCACACCGAGCGCGCGTGTGTTTGGCCCACCGAACTCACTCTTAGGCCAGATCTATTACGTGACATTACTCGTTGCTATCGGATTAGACTGGCTAATGGACGTTCGTGTTTGGCGAGTTTTCGTTGCCACCAGCCTAGTCACGATCGGCCTTGCTGTGTATTTAAGCTATACGCTGCTGGTCACTCTGAAAGTGCCGTGCCCTCTGTGCTTTACGTCACACGGGATCAACACCGTCATCTTTGGACTGCTCTTGCTTAATTCGCCGACTTCTTAAGGATCCCATCGTCATTAGTGCTCTGCGCGGTAACACGACGACGTTGACGTGACCGATCTTTCAGAATCAAGCTGTACTCTGAATACCGCTTCCACACTCGATTAGCCATTTCGGTCAGGTGGACTGCCTTTAAACCTAAGTACAAAAACAACCCGCCGAGTGAACCAACAACACAATATTGCAATCCCTGCACCCATGGTTCACCCAAGGCACTTGTCAATGTCCCGAGTACTTGATACGAAATCACACCGGCAACAGCAAGCATGGGACCGGTCACAGTTCGCACACTCCATGACGCCACTCGTGACTGTTTTTCCATTAGTGCACCGACGATACGTAACTGCTCAAGTGACCGCTCTAAATTCTCGAAATCTGCGCCCACCAACACATCACGTAGTGGCACTTGTGACCGACACGCTCGAGCAACACGACGGTCACCACGAAGCCACGACGGTCCATTGACAACCACCTGATAACCTGGAAACCGTTCCTTTAATTGCCCTACCAGAAGATCGTGAGACTCGACCGAATGCTCACCTGCAGTTGATACAACGTCAATTTCGATCCGGCGTCGCGCTGGCACGCAAACCACCTCGTGCAAGCCGCCCGTTTCAAAGTCTTCAACATAAGCAGCCGCATGTGGAGAAATCCCTTCGTGAAGCATTGCTTCGTGATCAAGACAGGGTAACGATGGCATTGCATCCGGAAGTTCAAGCGACAGTCGATATAACTTCACGGCGTGTAATCGAGTAAATTCACTGACAGACTCGAGAAACCGCTGACAGTCGATGCAATCGGGCGATCGAGGCAAACCAGAGGAACGTTCGGTCACAAATCGAACGATAGCACATGGGTCCACAGGTAACTTGAATGCTCTCTACGACTACCGGCCCCTTAACAGAAACAGTCAGTGCTATAAATAACGTAAGGTGTGTACCATGCTTCTTAGTTCGAATCTGAAGGACTTCCGCCCGTGGTCAATTTCGTCGTAGTCCAGTGACGTACTGATATAGTGAAACAAGTCCAGTTCTACCCAAAGTGTTTGTGCTGTCAATGAGGTATCAATGCGCGTACGACGTTTGATTTGTAATTGGAATAACCTACTTGCAGTCTTGACCGCAGCGTTTGTAATGGCATGCACCCTTAATTACGACGCGTCGGCTCAAGGCAAAACCACTAATGACTCAGTCTTCACGGACGAACAGGCAACTCGTGGCGCGGATGCGTACCAACAAGAGTGTTCACAATGCCACCTGGACGACCTGTTAGGGGACGGTATCGCACCGTCCTTGGTTGGTGCACCGTTTAGCTTCCGGTGGTCAGAACTTTCCGTCGCAGACATGCTCGTCGCGATTAGAACCACCATGCCGCAAGGAGCACCGGCGAGTTTAAGCCCGCAAGCTTACGTCGACATCGTCGCTTACTTACTGCAGGCTAATGACTACCCTGCCGGTGATGCGGAGCTTCCGACAGCCGACGCTGAACTCGAAGCGATCATCATCGCCGATTCGCAGTAGTCCAGCTGCCGCTGCACACAACACCAAGACCATTCAACCGGAACCACGCTACACAGTATCCGGTTCTGGTCGCGGTGTGCTGGTGCCTGGCTGCTCTGTATCAGTGTACGGAAATGGGATGCCACGCTGCACAAGCCGCAACGTGTAGATACTATGCGGTAAAAACTGGTGGGACATATATACACTCCCGACCGTTGCCGCCATTAGCGGCAACATAATGCGGTAGTCGTTCGTCATCTCAAACAAGATAATGATGGACGTAGTCGGAGCCTTTGCCGTGGCCGCGAAGAACGCGGCCATTCCAACCATCGCGTAGGCTCCGGAGTCTGTGGGACTAATGTAGTACTACGTGGGCTAGACGCATCACGTTCCACTTGCTCAGTACGGTCAATAGCGCCATCTACTAAAACAACAGCAACAACAACAATGACCACGACCGGAAACAGTAGTTGACGCTCATGCAAACTACGTATGCCAGGTAAATTTAAGATGAAACGTACCACCGCGGCGCTCGGTTCCGAGCTTCGCATGGCCTGAGACGTTTCGACTATTCAAGAATGCTTCAAAAGAAGCCTACCAAAACATCACTGCATCATTATCAGCACCAATGTAGGCACCAACACCACACCAATCCCATCCATCAAGAGCCCGTATTTCACCATCTGGATAATCGGTACCCTTCCTGACGCGTACACGATCGCATTCGGGGGAGTTGACACCGGTAGGACAACAGCAACTGACGCAGCAAGGCCAGCCGCAATAGCAGGCACCATTGGATTGACTTCCATCGCCAGTGCAATCGAAATCACGATCGGAATGGCAATATTCGTCGCAGCCGTATTCGACATTGTTTCGGACAACACGACTGTAAAGAGCGCAGCTGCAAATGTCAGCGTAACCACTTCATTGGTTGGCACAAGACTCGTAATGCCTTCTCCAACCGCTAGAGCAAGACCACTCGACCCGGCCATCGTTCCAAGCGCCAAACCACCACCAAAAAGAAGAATTGTGCCCCAATCAATCTGCGCAGCCTGTTTCCACGTGAGCGTTGTTCGCTGAGTTTTACTTATCGGGAGCACGAACAATAAAACCGCGCCAGTCAAAGCGGCCACCGACTCCGGAATAGCAGAAAGCACCGCTTGCGTAACCGCGTGTTCTCGACCCAACAACAGCGGTAATAATCCTGGCCCCACCCAAAGTATCACCGTCACCCCACAAGCGATAAGGGCATTCACTTCGCCACGTTTCCATGGACCGAGGGCTGCCTTGCGTTCCCTAATAATTAAGTCGGCGCCAGGAATCACCTTTACACCTGTCTGACCAACCCAATTCAAATAAAAGAACACGATCACCATCAGCACGACAGTAATCGGCGTAGCAATGACCATCCAGTCAACAAAAGAAATGCGAACATCGAGCTGCTCACTAAGCATGCCAATCACAATTAAATTAGGTGGTGTTCCGACCGGCGTCGCCATCCCTCCGCGCGAACAACCATACGCGGCCATAAGCATTAACGCCGTGCCATAATTTTTCGGCATTTTGCCTTCCTTCTCCATAAAGGCAATAAGTGACAACCCGATTGGCACCAACATTGCGGCTGTCGCCGTGTTACTCATCCACGCTGAGAGAAATGCCGCAAGCGCGCCGTAGGCCACTAATATCCGCGTCGGACGTGCCCCCACAAATTTCCACGACAAGACACCGTATGCAATTCGTTCGTTCACACGATGCACAAACAGCGCCTGAGCCAAAATAAAACTGCCGATGAAAAGAAAAATCAATGGGTTAGCAAATGGCGCTAATGCTTCTCGAACCGGCGCAACCTGGAGCATGACCGCGAGCGCTGGGCCCAGTAATGCGGTAACGGGCAACGGGAGTGCTTCAGTCGTCCAAAAGATAATCACTAATGAAGTCACTGCCGCCAGTCGATGTGCCTCAGGCGTCAATTGTTCGAATGGGGTTGCCAGAACAAGCAAAAATACCGCTGGCCCCAATAAGAGGCCAACTCGGCGCCTGACGGTGTCAAACCGTGATTCAGTGGCTTCAGCTTCCTGAGAAGCCGCTACTTGATCGGTCTGAATGTCCTTCATAGTTACTCATCACAACCGTTATTAGCTTGTTATCAGTCGGGACAAACCAACGCGCGTCCTCGATCAGTCGAAACCGTAACATGGAATCCAATTCGCCACCGTCGTCTTGGCTGCCTGCGCATATTACTTGAAGCGCCAAAGAAACCCTTTGCCGTTTTGCCGAAATCGACTAATTTGACCCTATTTTTGTTGGCTCACTATCCCGTAATAATTCCCGCCGTGTTATTCTGAACTACACTCTTTTAAATGCTAGACAGGGTGATGACCCAAGGCAGATATTCGCTTGGGAAGAAAGGCACACCATGCAGGTTGGGATGCTAGCGTTTCTCGGACCAATCGGTTTACCGGAACTTGTGATCATTATGATCATTTTGATTCTCATTTTTGGTGCGAACCGTCTATCCGGTATTGGAAAAGGGATGGGGCAAGCCATCCGAGGTTTTAAAGATGAGATAAAAACTGACGACAAAGCCGAAAACGCAGATTCACAAGGCTCTGAGTAACGACCTCTAACCAACATACACTCCTAAAAGAATAAAGCGGCGG
>DTWD01000425.1 GCA_012963185.1 Acidobacteriota bacterium | reverse complement strand
TAGCGGGGGTAGGATTTGAACCTACGACCTTTGGGTTATGAGCCCAACGAGCTACCGGACTGCTCCACCCCGCGACACTATGCTCAACCACTAATGGTAGCAGCCGGTCTCTAGGTCGGTCAACGAGACAGCGACCGGCTCTTCACGTAAAGCGTTAGCGTTCGGCGACTCCAGGCCCATCCTGTAGGAGAATAAGTAGCTCACCTTTCCTCATCAGGCCGAGCTCATCACGCGCGACTGATTCAATCGCTTTTGGATCCTTGCGTAGTCCCTTTGCCTGCTCTCGTAGTTCGTCGTTTTGTACCTGAATCGTCTCAATCTCGGCGGCAAGTGCCATCGCATGGCGTTCTGCTGCCCGGGTAGCAATCAGACCGCGCTCTCCTACGACGGCGTTTGCAACCAATGCGGTTGCGACAAAAATCAAAAGGAGCAGGAATGCCCGGCGCGATGGAGGACTGGTTTGATCGACGTGTCTAGTCTTTCGTTTTTTAGTAGCGTTATGTGTGGGCATAGAGAAGGCGTCGCTATATCTACTGACAGATGGCTTTTCGGACGAATCACACAGGATAAATAGTCAGAAAGACTGAAGAAGAGGTCTCGAGGATGTCAAACAGTGAAGAAGTGGTTATTGCCTGGACAACAATTCCCACTGAAATGGACGCAAGTGAGGTCGCTCGTGAACTAGTGAACGCACGGTTGGCTGCGTGTGTCAGCGTAGTTCAGAAGGTTCACTCTACTTATCGATGGGAGGGTAAGATTGAGGCGAACGAAGAACAAGCACTCATGATCAAAACGACGCGGATGTGCGTGAGATCACTCGAGCGCCGTATTCTTACGCTGCACAATTACGAAGTTCCCGAATTTGTGGTCACTGCAGTGTCGGACGGCTATGGTCCGTATCTGGATTGGGTGAGGCATGAGACGTCTGAGCCTCATGGGCCGAGTAACAGCGATGACTGAGTCAGTACGCGTGTACCAAACGCGCTCTGAGGTCGCGGCGGTTCTTGTGAGAGGGTTGTTGCGACGAAATGACATCGAGGTTTCTACGATGCGGCAGTTGCTAGGGGCAATGTTTCCCTGGAGTCGGTTCGGCGGTATTGTGTTGACGGTCGACGTCAGAAACGAATCGAAGGCGCAGGAGTTAATTGCGGCACACGAAGACAAAATCGAGGCTCATCTATCTCGTATCGCGAAGGAATACGTCGTGCTCGAGTCACGACTTTGCTACACCTTCCGCGACCGTGGTCTTTTGGAGCAGGCGCTCACCCATAGCTCACGTGCGCGGGAAAATGAAACTATTGGTGGTGGCGATAATGAATCCCTCGAATTTCTAGGTGATGCAGTGCTTGGATTGGTGATTGCCGATCGGCTGTATCGTGACTGCCCGGACTATGACGAAGGACAGAAGTCGAAATTAAAGGCACAGTTGGTTTCTGCTGCGACGCTTGCTCGCATTGGCGTCGCTCTTGGTCTTGGTGATTACTTGCTACTTGGACGAGGTGAGGCAAAATCGGGTGGGAGAAAGAAGCCGTCTTTGCTGGCGAATGCTGTCGAGGCC
>DTWD01000424.1 GCA_012963185.1 Acidobacteriota bacterium | reverse complement strand
TTTCATTGCTCGCTGCAGAGGACATCGCGACGGCGATGTCGACACCGTCATGCCTCAACGCTAGCCGCAGAAGCTCCTGTCCTCCGTAGCCAGTGGCGCCGGCGATACCTAATTGTATTTTTGACATGAATATTTATACCTTTAATAGACTATATATACATATTTATTCATAATCCAGTCAATCGAAACGGTTGAATAGGTAGATTGAAATCTATTTTTACTGTTATTTTTATGTTTGGTGTGGGTTATTAGGTTGTGTATAATGATTCATGTATCTGTATATTTATGAAGAAATACCGGCAGTCGGCTATTCTCGATCTTGTTTCCCATGAGGCCATTTGTAGTCAGGATGATCTGGGAACGCGTCTTCGGGCGCGTGGTTTCAACGCGACGCAGGCAACGATTTCTCGCGACATTAAAGATCTTGAGCTTGTAAAGCGGGCTAGTGATGGGGCCTACGATCGATCAGGGGGCTCTGGTGTGGTGCGTAGCGGTCGTCATGTTGGATTGCGTCGATCAGTTGTCGAATATCTTCAGCGTGTAGACCAGGTTCAGCAATTGCTAGTGCTGCGGACAGAACCGAGTCAGGCACAGCCGCTGGCACTTGCTATTGACAATGCCGAGTTACCGGAGGTCGTTGGGACCGTAGCTGGTGATGACACTATTCTGGTCATTACGAGACATGCTAGAGCGGGTCGTGAAGTAACAAGACTTTTTGAAGGTTGGGCCAAGGAATAAATAGTCGGATAGCTATTTAGGGAGTGAACTGGGATGGAACGGATTGTGCTGGCATATTCTGGGGGGTTAGATACTTCGGTGGCGGTGAAATGGCTCGCGGATAAGTACGAGGCAGAGATCGTGACCGTTACGATTGATTTAGGTCAGGGTAAGGAACTTGATGACGTGCGCGAAAGAGCATTGGCTGTGGGAGCGGTCCGTGCGCATGTGGTTGATGCACGGGAAGAGTTTGCAAGTCATTATGTTCTGCCGGCTTTGCAAGCGGGCGCTATCTATGAGAGTAGATATCCGCTAGCAACGGCGCTGGGGCGGCCGCTAATTGCGAAGAAGCTTGTTGAGGTTGCAGAGATGGAAGATGCAGGGATGATTGCGCATGGATGCACTGGTAAGGGGAATGATCAGGTGCGTATGGAGGTCTCCTCTCGGGCCCTGAATCCATCTATTAAAGTTGTCGCTCCTGCCAGGGTGTGGGGGCTTACGCGGACTGAAGAGATTAAATATGCGCAGCAGCACGGAATTCCGGTTCCAGCGTCAGTCGAAAACCCATATAGCACTGATACGAATCTTTGGGGGAGGTCAATCGAATGTGGCGTACTCGAAGATCCTTGGGTGGAACCGCCGGAAGACATTTATGCGTTAACAAAGTCTCCGTTGGAAGCTCCTGATGTTCCCGCTTACGTTGAGGTTGAGTTTGAGTCGGGCGTGCCGACAAAGGTGAATGGCGTAAGTATGCCGTTTGCCGAGTTGATTAATTCCCTTGAAACAATTGCAGGAGCCCATGGGATCGGTCGTATTGATATGGTTGAGAATAGGTTAGTGGGGATCAAATCCCGTGAGATCTATGAGGCGCCGGCGGCATGTGTGTTACATGCGGCGCATCGTGAACTCGAAGCACTTGTTATTCCCCGCGACTTGGAGCGTTTAAAGGTTTCCTTGTCTAAGGCGTACGCTGACTTGGTTTACGACGGTCTCTGGTTTTCAGTTACGCGTGAGTCGATTGATGCGTTCGTCGCCAGTATTCAGAAGCGCGTTAGTGGCATCGTGAGGGTAAAACTATTTAAAGGAGACTGTCGGGTTGTGGGTCGGAAGTCGCCGATGTCTCTATACGACACTGGTCTTGCGACGTATGACGAGGGGGACCAGTTTGACCACACCGCGGCCGAAGGTTTTATTAAGATTTTTGGTTTGCCTATTGAAACTGCTGGTATCAAACGACGTGCGCATGAAACTAAGACGTCAAAGACGTCAGAAAACTTAGAACAAGAGC
>DTWD01000423.1 GCA_012963185.1 Acidobacteriota bacterium | reverse complement strand
GTCGAGTTGTCAGAGATGTCCGACTTCGAAGTCGTTTCCCGCCCGATCGATACCTCGCAGTAACCACAACGGCCGAGTTTCCCAGTTCACGAAATACCCCGAACGGGCACCAGTCTCGAACATTTTACGATCAAGACGACTCGTTGCAGGCATGTAACGAATAGAAACACCGGCACGGCGTTTACCAGAAGTATTGGGATTTGAGCCATGAACCAAATACACATCGTGCAAAGAAAACTGCCCTGCTTCAAGTTCTACATCAACAGCTTTACTTCCATCGACCGCCGGATCATCGACATATCGATTCAATACCAACTCCTCGCGATCGCTTTGTGCATGTTCAAAATTCTGCTTCCCC
The DNA here is from genome assembly GCA_012963185.1 of Acidobacteriota bacterium. The sequence continues at coordinate 1,586 of DTWD01000423.1, read as the reverse complement.
TTATGCGACCCCGGCACCACCCGCAGACAGCCATTTTCGGCCGTGCTGTCATCGATTGCCACCCAAACAGTACACGTTGCAAGCGGCCGGATCGGCCAATAGTGGCCATCCTGATGCATCGGAACCTCCATTCCATCATCCGGCGGCTTACAAAAAAGCTGGCAACCCCAAAGAATCAGATCGGAACCGAGAATTTGTTCGACACAATCCAGAATCAGCGACTGATTTGCAAGGTCGAAAAACGCTGAATCGCCACGAATTCCTTCATCGTTACGGCGGTTGATATGCACACTAACTAAACGTTCGGGGCGAGTCTCCGGATTGGTAGATATCACCCGAGCTACTGCCTTTTTTACTCGAGAAATGTCTTCATCTTCAAGGCGCGCATCGGGCACGACATACCCTTGTTCATGATATTTGTCGAGTTCTGACTGGGAGAGACGCATTGCGAGTCGCTTTCTTTAAGATCAATAAATTTTCCAAATACCCTAACTGCTTCTCATTTGGCGGCCTGCCATCAGAGCATGGTATCGACTTTAGGAGACTTTTTTAGCCCATACAAGTAGCTTCGTAATGGGTCCATCTACCGTCAGAGTTCGACATCCAACACGGGTAACGGGTTTGGCGAATAATCTATAACGTGACGCTCAATCAACAGGGCTGTCAACTCTGACATGTGCTCATTCATATAGGGTAAAAGATCTGGGTTCTTTTTCTGTCGAAATCCGTATTGTTTCATCTCTTGAACTGCCTGGTCTACCGATTTTCCCTGCACGAGTATTCGATAACTCGCGACCACGCCACCGGTTCGTTGCGTCCCTGCAGCACAATGCACCAGTACGATCTTGTCGGCTTGAACGGATTCGTGAATTTTGGCAATTGCTGCAGCATATTGTTTGATATCCCCCGTACCATTGCCAAGCAAAGGATATTCATGCCGTTCAATACCGTGTTCCTCGGCCGCATTTTTTTCCGCTTCGTAGGCGGGATTACCAGGCAGCGGGCTCATGAGCGACACAATCACATCGATATCGTGTTTTTGAACCTGTCTTTGAATCTGTGTGGGCGAAAGTTGACCGCTTCTGAAAATTGCGGCTTCCTCAACAACACCCCAGCGCTTTGGAAATAAATTCCACTTAACGTATTCATCGAATACATAGATACCGCCACCGAGAAAAACAATCGCAAACCCAAAGCGGATTGCTATCTTCCGCCAAAGGCTAGACGTACGGTTCGTGGAAGCAAACATCTTCATTACATCGGGAAATTACGCGGCATCAGCTGGCCGCCTTCTGGCTATAACCCCTTCAACCATTCTGCGATGGCTTGCCCGATCTCTGAGGGTGAATCCTCCTGGATAAAATGTTTTCCGGGAACCGTCACCTCCTTCTGATGGGGCCAAGTTCGGCAATATTCTCTCTGGCGCCCCACAAGAATTGAACCAGGTTCTGCGTTGATAAAAAGCTTCGGCAAAGTCACGCTTTGTTCAAGCCAACGACCATATTCAGTGACCAGTTCCAAACCGCCGGCATCCTGACCACCAACGGGTCCAAGGTGTACCAAGACTTTGTCCCCACCGAGGATGC
>DTWD01000422.1 GCA_012963185.1 Acidobacteriota bacterium | reverse complement strand
TTCGAGTGCGGTAATGCCAACAGCAAGAGGCACGGACACGACCATACCAACACCGATACCTGCGATCGCTGTTCCAAAAAGTTCTGTAAAAATAAATACAAACGACAAGATCGCGAGAATCGCAATGTGCCCACCTGCCATATTCGCCGCAAGTCGCATGGTTAAGGCAAACGGCTTAACAAACATGCCCATAACTTCAATAGGAATAAGCAGGATATACAACGGCCATGCAAGTCCATGTGGCACAAGGTTGACCCAGTGCTGAATAAATCCGTGTGCCATGGTGCCAGCCACGATAATCGATATGAATGTGATCGTCGCAAGCGCTGCCGTGACATTGAAGTTTGCCGTTGCCGTCGTCCCACCATGAATAATGTTCTTAACGACAGAATGCTCGCCTGTATGCAATATCGTATGGTCGACCAGACCTAATACCTCAAAGATCGGAATCAAGCCGACGACGTTCGCACCCAGAATAAAAAAGAAAAATGTCAACGCCAGTGGCGCAAACGTCTTGACCCATTTAGGACCGACGTTTGGCAAAACAATCGAATCCCTCACAAATTCGACGACGAATTCCAATCCATTCATCAAACCAAACGGTATGAGTCGGTCTTGGCTGAGATAACGCCGAACGGTGAGCGTAATCAAAAAGAAAAGAGCCGTCGCGACCACAAACAACATGAATACATGCTTAGAAATCGAAAAGTCTATTCCGGCAATAGCTGGAAGATACAGAATAGGATGCTCGGGAGCGCTATTCGCAATGTGTCCGATGATCACTTCACCAGCATCAAATGCGTGTTCAGCGCCCTGCTCTGTAGCGTCCGCGTGATCAGGTTGACTCATCTGTAGAAATATACCGCCCTGTTTTGGTTAACTCTTACGACGTCCTGTTCGATACGCACAACTGGTAGACGTAAAACGTTTCCACCAAATAGAGCAGCAAGAAATACACTGTAAAACTCACAACAAATACGACTACATCAAGCGACATCAACACAGTGGCAAGAGCGACGTATAACCCGAAGACCACCATCTTCGACACAAACGCACGAATGAGTAATCGCGTTAAACCTTCCGGAGTCCGTCGAGATACCCGATCCATCATCATGATGGACCCAACCGCCACGACGACTGGTCCGGCCATTCCTACGAGAACCTCCGTCGCAACCGCCGGCATGACGTATGTCGCGATGAATGCACTCGATACCATGGAAACCGATACTGCCACCCACATTAAACTCACGATTTCCAAACCGTTTTTGCTAGCTCGAAGAAGCCAACCACTAAACCGAGAAGTAATCCCACGAGCAGACCCCACGGCGCGCTACCCTGCCATCGGTCCAGTAACGCGCCTCCTCCACCAAGTAGGAGAATCGAACCAATCAGCGTGTAACTTGCCGTTGCTGCCGGTCCCGCTCTGCGGATATTGTCTTGCAGGTGCTGCAGGGAACGCGCCAAAACCGAGTCGTGCTCATCGGGCATAAGAACTCTCGCCACTGGCGCGTGTTCGGGTCATGAGCCTTCTACTAACACTAGTTTGGCCACACGACCTCTCCCCCGAGAGTAAACAAACAATCAATGATAACAGGGTGCCATATGATGAAGCAAAGCAGTCCATAATCTAAACGCTAAAACCAATTCAGCATTGCGATCTTCACGAACGGTCTAACTGGTGAACCATTCTGCGTCTCGTTTCGCTCTCAATCGTCTTGATGGGCTCTTGGTACTACTCGTACTGATCTGGGGCAGTAATTTTTCGATCGTCAAAACCGCAATTCTTGAGATTCCGGCAGTCGCATTTAATGCGCTTCGCATTCTGACAGCCTGTATCGTCCTCCTCGGCATGTCGCGGTACCGCGGCGAGTCGGCACCAGCACGATCAGACTGGCCACGATTTCTCGTTCTCGGATTCCTTGGTCATTTTTGTTACCAGTTAGTGTTCGTGACAGGACTTGAACGAACAACGGTTACGAACAGCTCATTAATCCTAGGGTGCATGCCAATCGCCGTCCTCGCACTAAACGCGGCGAGCAAGCACCAAGAACCGATCGGATGGAAACAGTGGACTGGAATTATTCTGGCAATCATTGGCGTGTTTTTTGTTGTGGGACAGGGTGCCCTCACAAACCGGAACACCCTTATAGGTGATGGGCTGACGTTCGTTGGGCTTTGGGCATGGGCGTTTTATACCAGTGGGTCTCGTCCACTGCTCACGCTGTATTCACCATACCAAGTATCTGCTTATGCAACACTGGTAGGCGCAGTCTTGTTCACACTTATTGCGTTGCCAAGTCTCATTACACTTGATTGGCTGTCAGTCAGTCCAATAACCTGGCTTCTGACAGTTGCATCAGGTGTTTTAGCCCTATCCGTCTCACATATCATCTGGTATACGGGTGTCCAAAAGCTCGGCAGCGCGAGAACGTCTGTCTATTCAAATCTCGTACCCGTAGTAGCAATGGCAATTGCCGCAATCTGGATTGGCGAACCGCTAGAACCTGCCAGGCTTGCTGGAGCCGGGGTCGTCGTCACCGGCCTGTTATTAACTCGAATTGATCGAAATCCCTAATGGGTTGTGCTTTACTTCTAGCGAAGAGACGCGGTCGAAGACGCCGACCCCAATACTTCACTCGCAACCTGCGCGTGGTCAAACAACATGTCAGGAAAAATACCGAAAAGTATCGACCCAACAACAGCAATGCCTAACACCGTTGCCATCGCCGGACTCATTTCAATATCCGACCCAAGCGTCTCTTCTTTCAACCACATAAACACGATGACCCGGTAGTAGTAATACAGAGAAATCGCACTGTTGGCGACCCCAATAACCGCCAGCCATACAAATCCTTGATCAATTGCAGCACCGAATACCCAGACCTTGCCCATGAAGCCAGCTGTCGGTGGGATACCGCCTAATGACAACATAAAGATCAACATTGCAATAGCAGCGAACGGATTCCGAAAATAAAGTCCACTCAAATCCTTCAGTTCATCACCAACAACATCCTGTCGGCGCAACATGGAAATAATGGCGAATGCCCCGAGCTGCATAAAGAGATAAACCCAGAGATACACCAACGTCGCCGCGATACCACGTTCCGTTCCTGACGCCACACCGATGAGCACATAACCGGCATGAGCAATCGATGAATAAGCCAGCATCCGCTTCGTATTCGTTTGGGTGATCGCAGCGATATTGCCCACCGTCATCGTAAGAGCAGCAAGTACCCAGAAGAGTGTTTGCCAATCCGAGACAAGGAAGGGAAGACCGACGAACAAAATACGGAGCAGCATCGCGAACGATGCTGCTTTCGATCCAACCGACAGAAAAGCGGTCACGGGTGTCGGTGCGCCTTCATACACATCCGGGGCCCACATATGAAACGGCACTGCTGCAATCTTAAATCCCATGCCCGCGGCGATTAGGACCAGGGCTAATGACAGAATCAGTGAACGTTCTCCACCAGCGAGGACAGTCGCAATTCCATCCAAACTCGTAGTCCCCGTCGCGCCATAGAGCAACGACATGCCGTACAACAACAACCCCAGTGAGAATGCTCCCAACAGGAAGTATTTCAGTGCAGCCTCGTTCGACCGCTGCGACGGTTTCAAGAATCCAGCAAGAATGTAAAACGCGATCGCCATCGTCTCAAGGCCGATGAACAGCGTAATGAGATCGACCCCACTAGCCATAAACATCATGCCGAGTGTCGCGCAAAGAATCAGAAAGCAGTACTCCCCGGCTCGAACTCCCTCGACACGAAGATACGACCCGGACATCAGTACCGTCATCACGGCAGACAAGATAAAGATCAGCTTGAAGAACGTGGCGAAACCGTCAATCGCAAGTAATCCAGCTGAGGCCGTGGTGTTCACACCCGCAAACGACAACACCGCCGTAGCAGTAGCCAGTAGCGTAACAATCGCAACACCGAAGACCACACCATCTCGTTTCGGAAGTATTAGATCAACAACCAACAACACCAGCGCTCCGAAGGTCAGAACGATCTCGGGCAAGACGTAATAAAAGTCGTTGATACTTAAGCCAGCAGGCATTCCTATTTCTCGTAGCCTCGTAAATTAACGAGTACCGGTACGAACCGGCAACTCGATGACACCATCCGCATCCGCATTCTCAAGTAACGGCGTAGTTTCTCGCGCGTACCGAGGCGTGTATTCCGGATTCACGCGTAGCATCACGCGGTCAACAGACGTCTCCAGACGATCAAGAAATGGCTTGGGATAAAGACCAATCCAGACCGCTAAAATCAACAGCGGGACAAACGTTGCGAACTCGCGAATCCCTAAGTCGGACAGGGTCTCGTTCTTCGGATTGGTGACGTCGCCAAACATAGTCCGCTGATACAACCACAGCATGTAAGCCGCGCCCAGAACAATTCCACTTGCGGCAAAAAACGCCCAGGTCTTGTCGTACGTAAAAACCCCCTGAAGAATCAGAAACTCTCCGATAAATCCGTTTAATGTCGGCAACCCTATCGACGACATCGTCATCACCAGAAAAATCGCCGCGTAAATCGGCATGACCTTTGACAACCCACCGTATTCAGAAATCAGTCGAGTATGTCGACGTTCATAGACGACCCCCACTAACAGGAACAACGCTCCCGTTGAGATCCCATGGTTTAACTGCTGCACAATGCTTCCCGTGAGACCCACCGGATTCAACGCAAGCATACCGAGCATGACCATACCCATATGGCTCACGCTGGAGTACGCAACCAATCGTTTCCAATCCCGTTGGGCCATCGCTACAAGCGCGCCATACACAATACCAATGATTGAAAGGAACGCAATGGCAGGAACAAATGCATGTGTTGCCTCAGGCAAGATCGGTAAACTGAAACGGATAAATCCGTAGGTACCCATCTTCAGGAGAACCGCCGCCAAGATAACTGACCCGGCGGTTGGTGCATCCGTATGGGCATCTGGCAGCCATGTATGAAACGGGAACAACGGCACCTTGACCGCAAAACCCATAAAAAACGCCAAGAAAATCCACCACTGCAGATCGAAAGGAATGTTCAGCTGGTGGAATTGGGTGACATCAAATGTGTAAACACCGGTGACACTGTAATGATAAAAATAGACGGCAAGAATGCCGAGCAACATAATGACGCTGCCGGTAAGCGTAAACAAAAAGAACTTAATCGCCGAATAGAGCCGGTTATCGCCACCCCAGATACCGATCAGGAAATACATCGGCACGAGCATGACTTCCCAGAACAGAAAGAAAAGCAGGAAATCGAGCGAGACAAAGGCGCCAATCATTCCTGTTTGCAGCATTAAAAGGAACACGTAGTATTCCTTTACACGTTTTTGTATCGCAGTCCACGACGACAAGACCGCAATCACACCCATTAACGTCGCCAACAAAATCAACAGCACGCTGAAGCCGTCGACGCCGACAAAGTATTCAGCGCCGATCGAAGGAATCCATGGCAAGCGTTCAACAAATTGCCAATCCGGATTTTTCGAGTCATACGAAAACCACAGTGGCAACGAGACAACAAATCCGAGTCCGACCGTAATGTTGGCAATCCATCGGATGAGGTCTTCCGCCTGCTTGCTCACAAAAAGCAGGATGATGGCACCGACAAGC
>DTWD01000421.1 GCA_012963185.1 Acidobacteriota bacterium | reverse complement strand
TTCATGGCTGTCCCCCCTTAGAATTTCGGAGCTATCGCTAGCCTACCCTGAAGTGGAATTATCATCAATGCGTATCCATCCTGCCGGATCGCCGTCATGGGAGCGTGTAGGACAATAACGTCGTTCCTGCCGCGACGGTCACATACTGCTTACCGTCTTGCCCCATGTACGTAATCGGGTTCGCGCCTCGAATGAGTTGCTCGGTCTCGACACTCCAGAGCTCACGCCCACTCATCGTTTCATACGCGCGGAACCGTCGATCGGTCGACCCACCAATGAAGAATACGCCACCTGCCGTTGACGTCGGACCGCCGGTTTGGGAATTGGGCGCTCCCGTTTCGACACCAGGCGGCGCGCCTTCAACCGTGCCAAACGGAACCTGCCATGCGATTTCTCCGGTGTTCACATCAACGGCCACCAATGTCGTCCATGGCGGTTGCCAACACGGCCAGCCGTCAACCATCATCCGTCCGGCGGGCAGAACGTGCCAGTACACCCGTCGTGACTCAGGAGGTCCTGCATAACCGCTTCGGTCGGGCTCATCCTCCACTAACACCAGTTGACTGATGTGTCCCGTGTTGGCGTAGTTAATGATGTAGTAGCCGAAAGTCGGGTCAAATGTCCCGCCGGTAAATTCTGCGCCGCCACCCGTTGAGGGAAAGACGAGCGCACCCTCGAGGGACGGTGGCGTAAAGGGACCATCGTTACGTCCGCCTTCATACTCCATCAATAATTCACGACAGGCTGCTTCATGTTCTGGCGTCACGGTCGCGATGTCATCCATCGTGAAACTAGTACGGCCAAACGGTGGTGGCTTCACGGGAAACGGTTGCGTTGGTGAGTAGTACTCACCTGGAAGATTACCTGCCGGTACGGCGCGTTCCTCTATTTCGTAAATCGGTTCACCCGTGACCCGATCGAAAATAAAGAGCACCGGATACTTCGTCATTACACCAACGGCCGGAATCGTCTCCCCCTCCTTTTGCACGTCAAACAGGATCGGTGGCACCGGCATATCAAGGTCCCAGAGATCGTGATGGACGGCTTGAAAGTACCATTTCAACTCGCCCGTCATAGCATCGACGGCCACGATTGAATTCGCGAACAGATTGTCGCCGGGCCGATCGATTCCATAAAAATCGTTAAGGGCAGACCCGAGCGGCATATACAGGATGCCGCGCTCCTCATCAACCGTAAAGAAGGTCCACGTATTCGCCCCACTGACGTTCCGCCACGAGTCATTCAGCCAGGTCTCATTACCGACTTCACCGGGTCGCGGCACGGTGTGAAACGTCCAGACCAAATCACCTGTCCGAAGGTCCCATGCACGCACATCACCCGCCGGGCCCTTTGACCCCGTTTCGTCTGCATTGTGAACCCCGGTAAACACGAGATTCTTATAAACCGCGACGCCTGAGGAGATCCCGTAGTGCATATCCGGGAAGCCGTTCATCACTTCTGGTGTCTTAAGATCGACGTATCCGTCGTTCCCAAATCGACCATTCGGAATCCCTGTCCGCGCATTCAGCGAAATCAGCTCACCCTCTTCGGTCCCAAACACAATCTGCGGGGCCGTCACGTCATCACCTTCCCAATACGCCAGGCCACGCATGGAACCGCCTGTCCAATGAAACTGATGCTCTGGCGAATTCCAATCACCTGGAGCGGTGTACTCCCAAAGGGTTTCACCGGTTTCTGGCTCCAGTGCCACGACACGGTAGTATGGAAACGACAAGTAGAGAACACCCTCGACCATCAGTGGCGTCGATTGGCTTGGACGGGACGCGACTCCCGCCTTGGTCATCTCATAGCGCCATGCCGGCACCAAAGTCGACACGTTTTCAGTATTGATCTGCGTTAACGGCGAATGCCGCTGGTTGCCCCCATCATGCCCCCACGCCGACCAATCGTCCTGCGCATACCCTGGCGTCACCGTCAAGCAGACCAGCAAGAATGCGCATAGCCAACGCGCTATGCAATGGTCCTTCCTTTGATTATTTGTCATCACTTGCAGGCTCCTCTTCCCAGAGCGACACCTACGGGTGTGCGGCCGGCACCTCATACCCACCTAACTAATCTAACGCGTAGACCACGCCCGTATTGAGCCCGGCTTCAAAATCAAATTCATCAACAACAAAAATTCGCTCCCCATTTGCATCAATACTGATGTGCTTGATTTCCCGCCGGTGTTTCCCGCTTTTTCGCCAGGTGCCACCACCACTAAAGGGGACAGCATCCCCATTCGGTCGAAGTGCTCGTCCCTGCACAACCACAGAACCCGTCTCTTTTGCTTCATCAACGGCAGGTTCAAACGTCACCGTGCCGTACACCATCCCGAATGAACCAACTTGCGCCTCAACATTGACCTCACTCCAACCTTTCCGCACTGTCACTGATGTGATCTTTCCGTCAATATCTGCTTGTTTCTCACCAATTACACTCATGCAACTCTCCTTACACATCGAACACGAACCGCATTGTTATGGGGCAGTGTCAAACCGAATATTGAACCAGGTAATCCCATCTGTTTCTCGAATGCCATGTGGTACGCCCGCCGGAATAAACACCACGTCCCCGACGCCAATCCGTTCTTCAACACCACCCGTAATCCCCGCGCCACGCTGCCCATCGACCACACGACCTTGGTCGTCGACGATTCGCCCACCGGTCACCAAAGTGCCAGATCCTTCGCGCACGACATACACGTCCGTCGTTCGTGGATGCATCAG
>DTWD01000420.1 GCA_012963185.1 Acidobacteriota bacterium | reverse complement strand
GACCTACGGTAACGCAAACGCCATCACGGTATTCGTCGCGATGAGTGCAATGTATTGTTTGCCTGCAATTTCGTAGGTCATCGGGCTGGAACGTATGGGACGAGGGGCGTTGTATTGAAACAACTGTTCGCCGGTGGCCGCATGAAAGGCGTAGAAGCTGCCATCGTCAGTGCCTTGCAGGACAATGTCACCAGCAGTTACCAGGTTTCCACTCGCTCCGATCGATGTGGCAGCTGGTAATACTTGTTGCCACTGTTCTTCACCACTGACAGGGTCGTAGGCTGTGATTGCTGTACTGGGCGTATAGCTCGGGATACGACTAAGCTCTTCAAAGTTTTCGGTATGACCTCTTGAGTCCGGGCCTGCCTCAAGGCTATCGCCGACCGGGTTCACGGTAAGTGAAACGGCGGCATTTTTCCCTGTGACATAAAGCAATTCCGTGCGTGGACTGAAGGCCGGCGAACCAAAACTGGAACCACCATGCGCCACGATGTAATGCTCATTCGTTGAGTAGGGCCAATACATCTGACGCGCCTGAGCCTGAAGTTCAGGATCGTCGAGATTGACATAGGTTGCACAGAGGGGAGTCATCGGAACTCCTTGTGCCGTATGCGGGATAGGTTGGGTCGGATACACCACTTCTCCCGGGACATTGGTTTCGGTCGGAACCAATGTTTCGACCATAGGGTTGAGTGGTTGTCCGGTCTCACGGTCCCAGAGATAGAGGAGACAATTCTTTCCGGCGGCGCCGACACCTTTGATCGTTCGCCCGTTACGCGTGATGTCGAAAAGAACTGGCCCGGTGACATGGTCCCAGTCCCAAAGATCATGGTGCACGGCTTGGTAATACCACTCGAGTTCTCCGGTTTCGAGGTCTAAGGCAATAGTGGCATTGGTAAAAAGATTTGCGCCGGGGCGTGCTGACCCGTCATATGCCGGCGATGGATTTCCAGCGTTAATATAGAGGAGCCCCAGATCAAGGTCGATCGCTGGTTGTGTCCAAACACCACCTCCCACACGCTGGCCGTCCCCCCACGTGGGGTTCGCGATCTCCCACCCTTCATCTTGCGGACGCTGTGGAATCGTGTTGAACACCCATTTAATGGCGCCAGTCGTAGCATCAGTGGCAATCACAAGACCGCCTGGGATATGCCCTTCCGATAACGCGGACCCAAGATACAACGTTCCGTCGTGGTACGTTGGTGCACTGGTGATCCGGTATCCGATGGAATAGGGGTCGAGAGTCGGGGGGTATACATCAGGGTATTTGGCCTGCATTGCGAGCCCGACAACGGGGAGTACGCCGCCGTTACCAAATGATTCGACTAACTCTCCTGTTTTGGCATCGGCAGCAACGAGGTTTGCGCCGTTGTATGAGTAGATCTTGCCTTCTGCATACGTGGGTCCCCGCACTCGATTTCGCTCGGCGACATCAAGTTCTAGCGTCCAGATTGATTCACCCGTCGCTGCATTAATACCGAATACCATGTTTGCGGCGTGGAAATACATCATGCCGTCGACGACAAGCGGTGTGACTTGGCTCACGTCGACACCAGCGGGTACGTCAAAAGACCATGCCGAGCGGAGACGATTCGCATTGCCTGTATTAATTTGGTCAAGTTCAGCATAGCGGCCGTTGTGAAGGTCAAGATTGTGGCTGCTCCAGTCGGTTCGTCCGCCGGCCGAAATTGTAGGCGGTGTTCCCTGGCGCGTTGTCGTGCCTTGCCCCGCTTCAGCTGCAACACCTCCTGCTAAGAGCGCCGTTAGTGTTCCCAAAGCTACCAGCTTCGTTACTGGTTGACCGGTTCTTATCATCATGTGCCCTCACTCATCCGTTTATCTAATTATGCAATTAGTTGCGCGTGTGGCGCGAGTAGGCGATTATGCAACCGATGCATAAAACAAACCCTTTGCCAAGACACTCGAGAGATTACTTTAGTTTCTTTGTGTGTCTGTTCTGTTTTTTATCTGTATCGGTGGTGGCTCAATCGTCGTCTGCGCCTCGCACGGCATGGGGGGACCCTGATCTCCAAGGACTTTGGAATCACGGCACGATTACGCCGTTAGAGCGTCCGGCTGATTATGGCGACAGAGAATTATTGACGGACGAAGAGGTTGCAGCGCTGAACTTGGCCTCTGAGACACGTGCGACGTCGGAGCGGCGGAGCAGTCTTACTAGAGAAGAGGACGTGGCGCTTGCCTATAACCAGTTTTGGTGGGACCGGGGTATTTCGGTTGGACGGACTTCCTTGATCACGACTCCACAGAACGGGCGCTTGCCGCCACGTACTTTGGCCGCCGAAGCATATTCAGCAACCGACGATGCACAGCGACTGCAGGCCGCCAAGCGAGGACGTGTGCCAGCTCATGGACCTGAGGATATGGACCT
>DTWD01000419.1 GCA_012963185.1 Acidobacteriota bacterium | reverse complement strand
TCTTCCGTTGTTATGTGCTGTTATCTAGTTCGTCGTGGTTAGTTCAAGTAATGAGTCGAGTTGTTCAAAACCGCCGCCAAGTGCGAGATATAAATCCACGCGATTGTCGAGTCGAAGACGACGGGCCGCGATTAAATCGGCTTCGGCTTGGAACGCAGATCTCTGGGAATCGAGCACAGTGATGTACGCATCTAAGCCGGTGCTGTAGCGTTCGTCAGCAAGGCGTTCCGCCGCTCGGGCTTGTTCGACGGATACCACTAAATGTTGTTCGCGGTCAGAGAGAAAAGCTTCTGCGGCAAGGGTGGTTTCGACTTCCGCATACGCGACGAGCGCGGTGTTCACATAGGTTGCGAGAATTTCAGCGGTCTGCGCCTCAGCGCGATCGATTTGCGCACGTAATCGTCCTCCCTGCCAAAGCGGTGCAACGACGTTACTAACGAGACCCCACACACTGAAGTCACCACTGAGAAGGGAACGTAATGCATTGGTGGACGTTCCCGTGTTGGCAGTCAGACTGATAGAGGGCAATAGTTCTTTGCGTGCGACCTGGAGCCTCGCTTCTGAGGCCGCGACAGAGCGTTCAGCAGCAACGAGGTCAGGCCGTCGAGCGACGAGGTCCGCTGGAAGGCCGGCGGGTATAGCCACCGGTGTTCCAGGGAGGTTGTCGGGCGCTGTTACCTGACCGTCTGCATACCGGCCAAGCAGTACGTCGAGTTGCCGTTTCGCCGCGTCGAGTTGTTGATAACGTTGCGCAAGCTGAGCTTCTGCGTTCGATAAATTCAGGAGCGACTGTCGAAGGTCAAGAGCCGGACGTACCCCCGATTCAAATCGGTCACGTACTCGTTCTGCCGATTGACGGAAGTTGTTAACGGTAGCGTCGGAAAGCTCAACCTGTTGCTGGGCTTCGGCGATAGCGAACCACGTTTTAGCTGTTTGTCCAGCAATGGATAATTGAGCGCCACGGAGGTCGGCGGCCGAGCGCTGAAGGTCGGCAAGCGACGCCTGTTCACCAGCACGTAGTTTGCGCCACAGATCGATTTCCCATGAGACATCAATGGATGATGAGTGATTAGTGAATACCGTACTGAGGACACGGTCTTCGGCGCCTGGAATTGGGAACCCGATAAAATTCTGTTTCCGACGAATACTGTTGTACGACGCTTGGAGCGACGGCATAAGTGCCCCGGCGGCGACGCGTGCATCTGCTGCGGCAAGTTCTAGTCGTGCGGCGGCGGCTTGCAGGTCGTAGTTTTGCTCGACCGCAGTTTCGATCGCGGCAGAAAGTGCATCGTCGCCGAAGTCCGTCCACCAATCAGGAGACACGACTCCCGACGCGAGAGCGCCACCGGTCCATTCGTCCGGAACGGTCATGGTTAATTCTGGAGTTTCAATGGGTGGTGCTGATGTACAACCGAACAGTCCGGTGAGGAGCACAGTTGCGGCACCTATTCGCGTGAGGTTCACTGGGTCTCCTGTAGTTGCTGTGGACCTGAAACTTTCTGATGGACTGGGGCAGCAAGACCTGCGCAGGTATACATGATGAGTTCTTCGAGAATGTCAGTCGATTTGTTCTTTGCGATTGGTTCGCGGGTCAGTAGCGATTGTCCCCACGACATCGTGAATGCCATTGAACCGACCATGAACAGTAAGCGCCACGGGATATCTGCCTGTGTGAGATGCGGTAAGCATTGCTGCAACGCTGTTCCAAATCTTTGAAAGACCACTTCAAATTCAGACATAAACTCCTGTCTGAATTCCTCATTTGTTTCTGAGTGGATCCGGCCTAGTAAGCGAAGAAATGTTTCACTGCTGTTGCCCCACTGTTCTTGCTGTTCAAATGGCGGCGAGAGAAACGCCCGGACAATATCGTAAACCGCAGGTCCCCTGTCATCGGCCTGTCGTTCGATTTCATCCAACAATTGCAAACGTCGTTCATTGATTGGCTGCAAACGTCGTTCGAGAACGGCAGCGAGAAGGGCTTCCTTCGAACCGAAGTGATAGTTGACGGAGGCAAGATTTACACTCGCGGCTTTTGTTATGTCGCGCATGGATGTGGAGGGAAAGCCCTTGTCGCCTATCAACTGTTCAGCGGCGTCTAGAATTCGGCGCTTTGTATCGCTAGGCATAGAAATACTCCATGTCAATCGAACGTTTGTTTTAATTATACGTATGTATATGCCGGTGTGTCTAGTCTGTCAAAGACATGTTTTTCTTATATTCGATTTTTATTACGGAAATTTGAGTTTTAGTTACAACGACTATGCGTCCGGCACTA
>DTWD01000418.1 GCA_012963185.1 Acidobacteriota bacterium | reverse complement strand
GATGCGATACGGGAGCGAACCGCAGATCATGTTGGAATAACGCGACCGGCGTGGAGTTCGCAGGATTTAGCGGCTGCCGAGATCATTGCGGAAGCGGCTCGCGAATTAGGTTTAATTGTTGAATGGGATTTGGCGGGAAATCTTTTGTGTAGTCTGTGCGGCACAGACTCTGATCAGCCGCGGATATTAACAGGCTCTCATCTTGACTCCGTGCCTACAGGCGGACATTACGATGGGTTAGCCGGTGTTGTTGCGGGGATTAGTGTTTTAGCAGCTTTTCGCCAAATGGATTTACAACCTGCTTGTGACATCACAACGATCGGCCTTCGGGGTGAAGAAAGTGTCTGGTACGGCATCGCGTACATAGGCAGCAGGCTTGCTGTTGGAACGCTCCCACTTGAGCAATTAGACGAGTTGAGGCGTGGAGATACAGGCCTAAGTCTAGCCGAACACATGTCTGATGTTGGAGTCAAGGTCGATGATCTTCGCCGAGCGAAGGGAGCGGCAATCAGTAGTAACAACACACGAGCATTTTTGGAATTGCATATTGAGCAAGGACCGGTGTTGGTCGGCGAGGGTGTTTCAGTCGGTATTCCAACCACGATTCGTGGCAACGTGCGATTCCCATACGCACACTGTCTCGGCGTTTATGGTCATTCAGGAGCATTACCCAGAGCTTATCGTAATGACGCAGCCCTCGCCGCGGTTGAACTCGTACACACGCTGGACTCATTTTGGATAGAGCAAGAAGCCATGGGTGTTCCGGACACTGTATTTACAGTCGGTAAATTGTTTACTGATCCGACTTATCACGGTATGACGAAGGTCCCAGGCCGCTGTGACTTTACCCTCAACTTTGGCGGCACGACGAAAACATTTTTAGATGCATGTCGGGAAAGAACGGTTATTATGGCCGGCGACATCGCGCAAAAGCGACGTGTCGAATTTGAACTAGGTGAGTGTGTGGGTTCAGATCCGACACCCCTGGACAATCAGTTGCGCGGGGTTTTGGCCGACAAGGCCGAGTCTGCTGGTATTCAAATCCGTGAGTTCGCAACGGTTGGCCACGATGCGTCGATTTTTGCCCGTGCTGGCATACCCTCTGCGATGGTATTGGTCCGGAACGACAAAGGTAGCCACAACCCTGATGAGGCCATGGAAATGTCTGATTTTGCTGACGGATCCGTCGTGTTAGCGGAAGGAATCGTCTCCTTACTAGGCTATGATTCCACTTAGAATTTATATGGATAAGAAAAATGTTTGAGACCGTTGTCATTGGTGATCTGGTTTTGCCAGATGATGTTCTACACAATGGATACCTCGCTATAGACGCCGGTAGGATTTGTGCAGTCGGTGTCGGAACGCCCCCAGAGGCAGGACAAACAATTGATGCGACAGGTAAGTATATTTTTCCTGGCGTAATCGATGGGCAAGTGCATGCGGGCAGCGCTCAGGGGATTAGCGGGTTAGCTGACGCGACTATTGCGGCGGCTGCAGGTGGTGTGACGACAATAGTTGACATGCCGTTTGACGACCCCCATCCGGTTAACTCGATTGAACGGATGCAGGCCAAGATTGATGTCATTAATCAACACGCCTCGGTCGATGTGGCGTTGTACGCCACTGCAAGGAAGGGAGATGGCACCAATGGTTTGTTGGAGTTGGCTGATGCGGGTGCGTGTGCCTACAAGGTCTCAACCTATGAATATCATCCTGTGCGCTTTCCCGGCTACGACACAGGCGAACTTTATGAATTGTTTCCGGTAATGGCAGAAACTGGATTAGCGGTGGCCTTCCATAATGAAGATCCCTATATAGTTAAGCGACTTACTGATCGGCTTTTCTCCGAGCGCAGTAACAGTGCAAGCTTGCATGGTGCAAGTCGCCCGCCCGTCGCTGAATTAATCGCTAATGTCAGTGTTTTCGAAATTGCACGAATTACCGGGGTGCGTTGCCATATTGTCCACAGTTCGCTTGCTCGAGGGTTTGATCACGTCAAGCGTTACCGTGAAGAAGGCGTTAGGGTAAGTGCTGAGACATGTATTCAGTACCTCGTGTTCGATGATGATGATGTTGCTCAAATGGGGGCGAAACTAAAACAGAATCCGCCGATTCGTTCGGCTACCGAGAAGGCCGCATTGTGGGAAAAAATTGTGGCTGACGAAGTCGATTTTGTTTCGTCAGATCATGTCGCGTGGCCAATATCTAAAAAATCAAATCCAGATTTCCAGAAGAACGGTTCTGGCATGCCCGGACTGGAAACCATGTTTCCTGCATTGTTCACAGAGATGGTGACGGAACGAGGTCTGCAACCGATGCAGGTCGCAGCGTTGTTGTGTGAACGACCCGCACGGCACTTTCGACTTTATCCCCGCAAAGGTACGTTGAGGCCAGGCGCGGATGCGGATTTCGTAGTGCTTAATCCCCAGTCGTGTGTTTTCGATGAAGCGAATATGAGTTCTGAAGTCAAGTGGAGTCCCTATCATGGAAAGAACTTTGGTGGTCGAGTCGAATCAACTTACGTGCGCGGGCGGTTAATCTTTAATAATGGCGCTATCGTTGCCAATCCGGGATGGGGACAATTTATACGGCCCGTTAACTCAGGCTAAACCTCATCAATACGAGTCAATGAGGAGACGGAGTTCAAATTTCTATAATCAAAAGGAGAGAGGGTATGAGGAATATTCACAAATACTGCATTAGTTCGGGCGTTGCTATGGTTGCCTCTGTTGTGTTGATGGCTGCTGTTCACGCTGGAGAAAAGATGGTTGTGGCGGCGGATGTCGGGTTTGCGCCCCATGTGATGGCTAAGCCAGGAGGCGGCGTTGAGGGGTATAACGTTGACATGATCGAAGAGATCGGAAAGCGTCTCGGGGTCGAGTTCGAAATTGTTGATGTAGAGTGGTCAGGGATTTTTGCCGGATTGAATGCCAAAAAATACGATTTCATTATGGCTCCTACGACCGTTACGCCCGAGCGTGCGAAGAAGATGCTATTTATGGAGGGCTATTTAGATAGCGAAATGGTGTTCCTGATTAAAGAGAGTGCCGCTCATATTGCTTCAGAAGCACAACTTAAAGGCAAAACGGTAGCTGTTAATAAAGGCAACATTTATGATAAGTGGCTGACTGAGCATCAAGATAAGCTCAACCTCACCATTGAACGTTACGGAAAGAATGCTGATGCCATTCTTGCGGTGCAATCAGGTCGGGCTGATGCGTATCTAGCCAGTGGGAGCGCATCGGGTTGGGCGGCTCAACAGAACCCGTTGTTAAAGACCTCGTTGGTTGTGCGTACCGGTCGATATTTTTCTGCGCCTTTTCGACTTGAAGACGCTGCACTTCGTAACAGGATCGAACGTGTAGTTGAGTGCATGAAGTTAGACGGTTTTTTCTCAAAACTACATGAGAAGTGGTTTGCCTCACCCGCTGGGGCAGGTTCTACGATGGTGACGGTTGAGGCGGGTTATGGTGCCCCCGGTATTGAAGGTCATGTAGCAACCTTCCATCGCCCCGACTGTGGGTAAGAGCCTGTTATAGAGAAAGCAAAAACTTATGTCGCACTGGGCTGGGTATTGTCCCGGCCCAGTGCGATATGCTGATTTCTATCGTGAACCCAAATGATCGACCGGTCGTGCTCGATGCAAAGGGCATTGTTAAGACATTTGGTCAGGTTAAAGCACTCAATGGCGTAGACCTCGCGGTCACGCGTCAAGAACTTGTGTTTGTGATTGGGCCATCCGGGTCTGGTAAGAGCACTTTGCTGCGCTGTTGTAATCGTTTGGAGGAACCCACTGCTGGTGCGGTGGTCACCCGGAATGTGCGCCCCCACGCGCTTGTGCTTGGCAATCCGGCCCGCCAGAGTGGCTGGGTGTCGCGCACAGGCGAG
>DTWD01000417.1 GCA_012963185.1 Acidobacteriota bacterium | reverse complement strand
TCAAACCGTTCTTCGAGGTATGCTTTATAGGCATCATCGAATTCTTCGGACTCAAGGTCGAAAGCTTCTTCGTAGGGGTCTTCACCACCACCGATGGCATTCCGACGTAAGGCAAAAAGAAATTCTCGTATGCCTTCCAGTCCCCACCGTTCTTCCATGAATTCAAAGGCGGCGTGCCCAAGGTTATAAACTACCCGGCCGCTGGCGAACCCGCCGTACCGTTCGAATTCCGTCATAGATGGCACGATGTCCGCGACGGCAGCGTCGCGGACCTGCATGAGATCGAGAGGTCGCCATACCCCCGCCATGTAATCAGACAGCCCCTCGTCTACCCACAAAGGGATGGTGTCGCGGATGATCGAGCGTGGAATGATGTCAAATTCAAAGATATGAGTTAATTCGTGAACGATAAGTCGGTATAAGCCATCGGGCGGTTCGTCGATCGGAAGCACGATACGGTTACGTTGTGGTTCGGCAAATGCCCCGACACCTTCGGGGCTCGCTCCTGGAAATATCAGTTGTTGTTCGAATTCACTATGTGTTTTGAACACAACGAGAGGGACCACAAATGCAAGGTCGTGTCGTAGGTCGGCGCTTATTTGTTGGTAGGCGCTTTCTGCGTAACTTGCGATGCGCCCCAGGTGTTCCTCTAGCTCTGGATAGTAAAAAATCTCAAAATGATCCGTTGTATAGATATGCCAATCGAATTTGTCGTATTTCACCCGGTTCTTGCCGTAGTACGGTATGGCGCCAAACTGGGCATAGGTCGTTCCGGCAGAGCACGTCAGCAGAAAGCCTAGTAAGGCTGCGACAACCCACCGAAAACGAGTTCTAAATTGGCTGTGTAACATCACGACACCTCTTGAGGGTCAGGAGACATATCAGTCTATCCAGTGCGCAATCTTATCGCTGGAGAAAGTACCTAAGTTTCTGGTCGTGAGACCCGTGAATTGTCACCGTGTTTCAATGAATTCTTGTTATCTGGGCCTTACTCTTCATCTTACTGACTAACGACTTCTTCGGCAATGCTGCAGTGTGTGAGCACGTAACGAACTACGTTACCTGATGACAAAAATCTGGTCGGTTTCGAATGGTGGTTGAGTTTGAGTCGCGCTCAAAAGTACGCCGATGGCAGGTGTTCGGGATGACTTTCCCTAGCTAAGGTTGTTCAATGCTACATTCTCCAGTTATATTAAGGGCATCGTAGATGCAAACTGGAGTGGACTAATTATGATGAGGCGCTGGATATTGGCAGTCGGAGCTGCGGTGGCACTTGGTTTTTTGACCCTGCCGGTTACCCCAACTTTTAGCTTAGAACCGGTTTCATCATTATTTGACTACGACGTATCTGCGGCGGCGGCATGTGATGCTGATGCCAAACCAGCTCCTCTCGACTATACCCTGCGCGACGTGACTGGTGAGGAAGTTGACCTGATTTCCTACAAAGGAAAAGTCATTCTTTTGAACTTTTGGGCAACGTGGTGTGGTCCATGCAAGATTGAGATTCCATGGTTTGTTGAATTTCAGGAGACCTACGGGGATAAGGGACTCGTGGTGCTTGGCCTTTCAGTTGATGATACCCCTGAACAAATGAGGCCATTTATTGCAGAGTATCAGGTGAACTATCCGATGCTTGTTGGTCTTGGTCGAGAAGATTTTCAGGAGGCGTACGGGCCAGTTTGGGGGCTTCCGATTACCTTTATGATCGATCGTGAAGGTACGCTGTGTCGTAAACATATTGGTATCGCGACAAAAGAGAAATTTGAAAAAGATCTCGCTGACCTTCTATAGAACACGAACGTATAAAGTAGAGTTTTCATTAGCATCACTAACTGGCGTCAGTCTCTTCCGTGTTGTGTATTCATTGAGGCGCTCCCCCCTGTAGTATCATCCCTACCATGCTGAAGGGATTCAGGTTTGCAACGCTTGCCTGTGGTTGTCGGGTCGGTTTTCGAGAAGGCTGTGAGGGTAGCCCGGTTACGGTTGTGGTGGAGGACAAGTCTTCGATATGTACGATCCTACTGCATGTAGCCGGGATGCCTGTCTACGACTACCGTGAAGCCCTGAGGCCCTCTAACCGACCGATGCTTCCAGCTGAGGGAGAGTACGAGGAAGAGGGTTGATACGATCATCCCCATCTCGGAACTCTTGTCGTTCATAGTAACTTCACTCGTGTGATTGGTCCTCGTTTCTTTAGAGGTGCGTAGCGATGTCTCAACTCTCGTCAGAGATCGAAGTAAATTGTCCGTGTTGTGGTTCAACGCTGATCGTCGATGTTCACCTTCGTCGCGTCGTGTCTCATCATGAGCTTGAACGTGAGGATAAGCCGGTCTTAGAGGATGCCCGCCAAATTCTTGATGCAGAGGCTGCGCGGCGAGAAGCAATCTTTCAACAGTCAGTTACTGATGAGAAAGGTCGTAGCGATGCGCTGGCGAAACGTTTTGAGGAAGCTCTTAAGAACGCATCATCAGAACCGCTTACGAAGCCAGTCAGAGATTTCGATCTTGACTGATGGTGTCTAGTGACTCCGACGTAGAACCTCGAAAAGTCTGTAGAACACTTTCTCTGGTTTTGATATTTTCGGTAGTGCGGGCTGGTCTAGGCGAGTACTGTGTATTCAGTCAGGATTCTCTAATCTGTTCCAGGATAAATCTGAGTGCTGTTTGTTCAGCCCAATACCCATCGAAGCCTGTCTCGGGCGAGGTGTAGAAACCGCAGTGTCCGCCGTATTCTGTTATCAGCGTTGTAACATCGGAGTTGTTTGAGATAGCTTGTTCTGAAAATTGTTCATGCGGAACAAAAGGATCGTCCGCAGCACTAAGGATTAGTGTCGGGATGGTGATGTTGTCGACTACGCGTAGACTACTAGCGCGATGGTAATAGTCTGCTGCATCATTAAACCCATGATGAGGGGCAGTGTACATCTCATCGAATTCTCGTACCGTTTTTACTTCATTGAGTTGTCGAAGATCAAACAGCCCTGGTAGTGCACGTGCTTTTCGACGCATACGTTTCTTTAGATTCCTGACGAAGTTCCATTCGTAAAGGGCATTTTCACGACGTTCTAGAGCGTCCACACAACGACCAAGGTCCATGGTCGGCGATACGGCGCAAAGTGCGCGTAACTGCTCCGGCGGGTTCGCTCCATAATCTCCGGCAAGCTTTATCCCAACATTTCCTCCCAACGAGTAGCCCACAATGCCTATGGCACTTAACCGATCCACATTGATAAGTTCTTGGATTACAGCGGCGGGATCGGTCGATAGACCTGAGTGGTACAAGCCTTGCGAAAGATGTTCAGTATCGCCGCAATTTCGTTGGTTGAGTAGTACTACATTGAGGCCAACGCGGTACGCTTTGTCTGCTAGGCCACGCATATAGTGAGCTTTACTCGAACCTTCAAGTCCATGTAGTGCAATGAGTGTTGGATGAGCTGAGGGATCTATTTGCCAATGACAGTGTGCCAATACTCGTGCGTCCGGTGCGACATCGAAGTAACGTCTGACGGGGCAAGGAAGCTCTGGGAAATAACGCGGTTTCACCCAGGTGTAGAGGGTCATGCGGTGTCCGCCATCGAGTCCTTGAAACGGGACGAAGTGGTCGTAGCTCACAAGTAAGAAGGTAACTTATCAGTTGTTAGGTCGAAGGACGTAACATTGCCACATTACTAGTACGCACGGGTACGTTGCGCAAATCGTGCGTCTGTGCGCAGGTCATACACCAAAAATGATCCTTGTTCGTGTACCAGTGGCAATTCGATCGGGTGCTCGGTGATCAGGTAATCGATGTGATACCGCCGAGCGAGACGCTTCGCACGAGAGGGGTCGAGCTGCGAAAAATCACCAAGCTCAGCGATGCGACTTGAGACCCTGTCAGCGATGTCGTTCGAATAGATCGCGATGCCGATATCTTTGATTTCTTCAAGGTACACATCCCGGCTACTGGCGGCTCTGACACTTGATCCGTAACGCCATGCATGTCCTGGATCAACTAAAAAGTGAGTCCCGATTGGTTTCTGTTCTGCCCATTTCATTACCGCGGTCCATTCGGTCTTCGGTAGGTCAATTTCGATTAGTGGATGATTCGAACGTTCGAAGTACGCCACGTAGGTTCCGCGAGATACTGCGGCGAGAAATACGAGAGCTACCCCGACGTAGCGGACTTGTAGACGTGAAGATTTCTTTAGGGTGCCAAGCGGACTTTCGATCACGAGCCAGACCATGTAGGTAATGGCGATGATGTCCAAAAGCCAAAAAATTCGACTGAATTGTAATTGAACGATGAGTGCTACGCCCGAGTGCGCTAATGGCACAGACAGTAGGAAGAGCATTAGCAATGCGGTACAGCCGGCGACTAATCCCGTTTCTCGCGGTGTGGTTAGATTAAGCGTTCGTCGATAGTCATAGACAGCAGCAACGATTGCTGCAAAACCGAGATTGGCAAACCATGTCAACATCGGCCAATCGGTTGCCTGCAGGTAGTCTTTTGTTTGGAGTAGGGCAGTCCATGATGGATTCATTACGACAATTTGTTCTCGAAGTGTACTAGCTAAAAGCACGGCCGCGGCTACGGCGCCTGCTCCGGCGATTGCGAGAATTGGTTGGCGGGATTCCCGGTCCGATACTAAAGCGGCAATACCAATTAGCACAGCAAACCAAATTGCAGTCGTTGGATGGAGAAGCATTGCGCCGGCTACCGCACCGACCGCTAGCCATGTTTTCCCTCGAAGGAAGACTGCAACTCCGACTAAACCGAGTGCGAAAGCGAGTTGTCGTGGGTGCAAGTAAGCTTCAAGAGTGTTGACGGCTGTATCGGGAATGCGGTGACGGATTGTTAGTGCTGCACTGAGTGCTGCCACACACCACCATGATTGATAAAGTGAGCGTCCGATAGCTACGGTTGCCCCATACAGAACAAGCAAGCCTATGAAGTAACTGGCAAGAAATGCGCTTGGAAGGGTTAGGCCGCTGAACTGAATCAGTGGCGCAAACAAGTCGTCGAACGCGAACAATTGATTCTGAGCCGCCAAAAGAGCGGCATCGTGAGGAAATAGTGACGGGTTTAAGCCCTGCTTGACGACCGGTATATAGAAAGCTTGGTCGGACACTCCATAGCGATAGCCTCCCACGTTGAGAATGACGAGGACGCAGAATATTACGCCGCCGAGTGCAATTACTGTTAAGCGAAGCATCAAAAGTGAGGCCACCGACCATTAACTGTTATCGACAGATGCGGGTGTCCGGCATAGACCCAATATTGTGAAAATGTGTGCAGTTGCGTTGAGGCGGTGTGGATAAGACAGAAATAGACGGTGCGATTCAGGCGAGGTGGAACGTGCTACGAGTAGTTACACAGAGCAGAAAATGTCTTACTGTGAAAATTGATTTTATTTTTTCTGAATAGGGAAGTTTTTTCGGTTCACTTTTTTGCCGCCTGGCGATGTTTTAAAGTGTGCGCTCGCTTTGGCACGTAATGAGGGTGAAGCACGGCGGTTACTGCTTTCGCGATTGCCGTCTTTTGAGAATGGCCGTCTTGGTGGACATACAGGCGGAAACTTACTGCTGTCCATGATGGAGCAATATAGCAGTGATTTTCTTACCGTGATCGATGGTTTGAGCACCTTGTTGAACTGTAATGGTCGTGTTCTTCCCGTTAGTGTGGAGCATGCGACTTTGTGTGCCGAGTATGCAGACGGAACGGTCGCTTCGACAGAGGTCGGGGTAGATCGAGAGCTGGCAAACGGGCGGTGCGTAGACCGCATTTAGCTCGATCCGGTGCCCAATATTCATAGCGCGGTGTTGGAGGCGATTCACTCATTCGCCGCGATCGTGATTGGCCCTGGAAGTTTTTACACAAGCTTGATGCCCATTCTGCTGGTTCGCGGTGTTGCTGAGGCGTTGCGCATAGCCTCCGGTCCGTTGGTATTGGCTACCAATATTTTGACTGAAGGGCGTGGGATGAAAGGATTTACTGCCGGGGAGGCCGTTCGACGGGTGAGCGAAGCAATCGGTCGTCCTGTCGATGTCGTTATTGCGAACGATACTGCACCTTCCAATGAGGTTCTCGCGCGGTATGCGGTCGAAGAAAAAGAATTGCTTGCAGTTGGAAATGTTCCAGAGCGATGCGAGTTAGTCACTGGAAATTTTTGGCAGGGACAGATTGCTCGACATGAACGTCGGCGACTTGCATATGCTGTGTGGAGCGTAATAGGGCAGTGCCTATCGCGGTCTGAGTAGTGACACAAGCGCCGTTGCCGCGAAGATGGAAATCTGACGAATAGTCTGTAAGCGGCGATGACGATAGATGTTTCGCTTTACGGTCCCACGGTTACGAAGAGATTTGTTATTGATTGCCTCTATGCCGGGTTTAGGCAGGCGATCTGATCAACAATAGTTGCATGCTCACGGCGGTAATTGTCTACATGTCGATTCTGGTCTTGGTCGGTACGTGGCGCAGCCGTAAGGTCAGAACTGGCGATGATTTTCTTGTCGCGGGACGTACGCTTCCTGCTCGAGTTCTTGTTTTTACGCTACTGGCAACGTGGGTGGGTTCTGGTAGTTTGTTTGGTGGTGCAGGATTGGGCTACCGCTCAGGTATTTCGGCACTCTGGCAATCGGCTGGGGCCTGGGTTGGTATCGCACTCGTTTACTTTATTGCACCGCGTGTCAGACGGATTGCTCAGTATACGGTTCCCGATATTCTGGAACTGCGGTACGGTCCAGTGGCCCGTATTCTTGGCACAATTACGACGGTATTAGCGTATTCAACGATTGCGGCTTATCAGTTTAGGGGTGGTGGGCGCCTACTCGCTTTAGTGGCCGACATTGACCCTGGCACCGGCGCGCTGATTACTGCCATCTTTTGCATCCTGTTTACAGCGCTTGCCGGGATGCTTTCGATTGCCTACCTCGATGTTGGAAATGGTCTTCTCATGACTTTTGCGGTCATGCTTGGTGTTGCATTTTTAGTCAATGATGCCGGAGGACTTTCAATAGCATTCTCTGAGCTTCGCCCAGACCAGTTATCGATGTTCGGTGACATGGGGTCGCAAGCAGCGTTGGCATTATTTCTTCCAACGATGTTTTTGTTGCTTGGTGAAGCAAATATGTACCAGAAGTTTTTTTCAGCACGTGATGAACGCGCGACACGTGTAGCGGTTATCGGTTGGATCGTTGGTACGATTGTTCTTGAGACATTGATCGATTCGATTGGTATTTTGGGCAGCTTGTCCATTGTCGGCCTGACATCGGTCGAATCAGAAGAGATTGTTGTTCGAATTGCTACAGAGGTTCTTCCGGGGCCGCTTGGGTTATTGCTTGTATGCGGCGCTGCAGCGATTGTTGTTTCTACGGCAAATAGTTTTCTCCTTACGCCGTCGACTAATCTGATGAGGGATGTTTATCAACGCTTTATTGACCCGACCGTATCTGACCGCCAGGTGGTTGTGTATACGAGGATGGTTGTTGTTGTCGTCGGCGGGATCGGTTATATCGCTGGTAACTTCTTCCCGACTATTCTGTCGATGGCTCTATGGGCGTACACCATGTACGGCGCCGGTATTACGCCGGCGTTACTTGGAGCACTTTTGTGGAAGCGGGCGACACCGTACGGGGGAGTCGCTTCAATTGCTGTCGGGATGACGACGACTCTTTGTTGGGAAGTGTTTGCACTTGCGCGATCGACGGACGGAAGCGCAGACTATCTCTTTGGCTGGCAGACGATCTTTCCGGCTTTGGCGTTGTCAGTGCTTACACTAGTGCTTGTCAGTCTGGTCACGACACCATTGAATTCACCCAACCGTGACCTGAGTGCTATTGATTGATAATGATTGTTCTTGTCTCGACCTATGAACTTGGCCGGCAGCCATTTGGCCTTGCGTCCCCAGCGGCGTGGCTCACGCGTGCCGGGCTTGACGTGACATGTCTTGATTTGTCTCGACAGCCATTCGATGCTTCGATAGCTGAGGCTGATCTCGTGGCCTTTCATCTTCCAATGCATACGGCAACGCGGCTCGCCGTACCAGTGATGAAGCGCCTTCGAGATCTAAATCCGAATGTTGAGATATGTGGGTATGGGTTGTATGCATTCTTGAACGAAGCGTTTCTCCGTTCTATCGGGGTATCGCATATTCTCGGAGCGGAATGTGAGGCAGATCTTGTCCGGGTAGCTATGGACGAGCCTCCGCTTATGACCAGTGAAGGTATTCAGCGGCTGAAATTTGTGACTCCCAATCGAGATAGCCTGCCAGCATTAACAGAATACGCAACGCTTCAAGATGGCACACTGCGTCGGATCGTCGGTTACACAGAAGCTAGTCGTGGTTGTAAACATACCTGCCGCCATTGTCCAATTGTGCCGGTGTATGAGGGACAGTTTAGGATTATTCCGGTAGATATTGTTGTTGCGGATCTCGAACAGCAAATTGAAAAGGGTGCGGAACATATTACATTTGGGGACCCCGATTTTTTTAATGGCATCGGGCATGCACGGCGTGTGATGCAGGCCGTCGCTCGGCGGTTTCCAAGTCTAACCTACGATGTCACGATCAAAGTCGAGCATTTACTGCAGTATAGGCAGTTTATCCCTGAGCTTCGTGATACTGGATGTGTGTTTATTACGAGTGCTGTTGAATCATTTGACGATGTTGTGCTCGAACGTTTCCAGAAAGGCCATAACCGCGGTGACGTAGAGTGCGCTGTCGACATCTGTCGTACGGCTGGAGTACCGATAGCACCAACATTCGTCGCATTTAATCCATGGACGACGCTTGATAGTTATCGTGATTTTTTGTCTGAAATTGATCGACTTGAATTGGTCGACAATGTTGCTCCAATTCAACTCGGGATTCGATTACTTGTAACGTCCGGGTCGCATTTACTCGCATTAGATGATCCAGATTTATGTCTCGGAAACTATGATGAGTCGAACCTTTTATATCCGTGGAGTCACAAAGATCCTCAGGTAGACAGGTTGGCTGATGATATTGGTGCGCTCGTCGGTCTGAATTTACGTGCGTCGCGGCAAGCGATATTCAGCCAGGTCTGGAAACGCGCGTATCATGGAACTCCGTTAGCAGTCCGAAAGTCAGACGGACTACGACAGCGAACCGAGGTGCCCTACCTTAATGAACCTTGGTACTGCTGAGCAGAGCCGACGACTGAGCAGGTAGCTCTGGTATAAATGGTGCAATCGCAGACAGACATTGCCCGTGTCTTACTTGTTGCGGAGACAACGGGATACCAAATCAGGATGTTCGGTGATGTCGCTGAACGCTGTGGGATTTCATTGATTTTTGCGACCGACCGTTGCCACCAACTTGATGATCCATGGAGAGATGCGGCGGTGCCGATCCGGTTTCATAACGAGGAGG
>DTWD01000416.1 GCA_012963185.1 Acidobacteriota bacterium | reverse complement strand
TTCCGTCATCCGCCGCCCCACCTTTGGTGGGTGCCGAGCGTGTCGGACTTTCTTGCCGAACTCTCCTCTTTCCTCCTCTCCAGATCTTTGACGCTCTGCTCGAGTTCTATGGGGAGGTCGGAGACACGATCGAAGTTAAAGTCTCTAACCAAGTAGTCTTGTCAGACAACGCTGGGTTCAGAACTTTGCATATTGCGTTATCTCCATTCTCAGTATCAGCGAGCCACTGGCCGACCTGCTTGCGGTCGATTGGATCGGGGAAACTTACGAGGTGCTGCCATCGTTCTCCTCGTATGAGGCTGTCCTCCATGGCGCATGCTTCGTCCACCAACCGGCAATGGTTAGTGTGCCAATAAACGTCTTCACGTTGTAAAGCTCGTTCGAACACACCCTTAGGTGTGGCCTCGAGACACCAGCCGCGGCCTAAATCATCGGCGACGAAAAAATTGATCGTGGCCTCCGGTGGGTTGTCATGAATAACGGCTCGGGCACCCTCTAGACTGGTTGACATTAAAGCTTGTCGAATCAGTGCAGCAAATGGGACACGCCCAATAGAACGATTGGAACTACAACCAAGTCCGGTCTCAATTGCTACGATACCGTATTCGTTCAACCCGTACTTGCCTGGCTGGCCGCACTCTGTAACCACCAAGTGATCCGGCTGATCATCACAATGAGCCATGATCACGGCACGGAACGCCATCACTTCTGGTCGCCACTCCCAATTCATCCCGAGTAGCGTGTGACCATTATTTGTGCGTTGTGGGCCTACGAATATGTTTGAACACTCACCGAGCTGTAGATGCTCAAATGTAATTTCGTAACGCACCGTTAGCGTTAATATGTCGTATAACTCCTGCCGAGCGCCCTCAGCAATTCCTTCCATTTCTTCCAGAACCGCCGGGCAAGCTTCTGCCAATGGATCGACGTAACGGCCTGCGCGACGGCGAATCTCAGTGACGTCAATACCGAGATGGTGCCTAAACAACTGGTGATAGAAATCAATAGCTACACCTATGGGTTCAGCCAGCTGACGACCATGCTGACGTCCACGTTCACGACTCGAACCCCGGAGTACGAGTCGGTGCAGTCGATCAGATACATTGTTGGCATTAATCATTAAGGGCTTTCGTTCACGCGTCCGTTAGACTGCAAATGTAATTCATAATACCCAATTAGCTTCGTTTAGGGAAACAATACAGAAACAGGTGCAAAGCAAACTTCACCGTAATATTCAGCCCTTATTTCACAGACAATAATCTAATAAACTATCGCAATAATACTATCAACACAAATCAGGCAAGGTCTCGCAACATTATTTTCTGGCGAGCTGTCTTAAGAAAACATAACGGATAAAACGATGCATATCGACCAAATCTATGTGGTTCCGACCTGGGGTGGATATTATAACGACGATCTAATGGCAATCGAGTCAGGCGCCGTGAAAGACGGCCTGTTCTACTTGGGCTCGCCGGTCACTCCTGGCTTCGACGAGATTCGGCAACCAGCCGAAGCAGCATCCGTTATTCTAGTGCTTGATAATGGTGCTGTTGCCGTTGGAGATGCCCTGTCTGTTGCCTATTCCGGAGCAGGCGGTCGGCACACTCGCTTTACTCACAACCGGCAGATTCCATTGTTGAAGGATTTCGTTGCGGCACTGAAAGGCTGGAAGATTAGTGAGTGGAAGGAAATGTGTCAGCAAGTCGAGACACTCCCATCCCCCGGAGAAGATTTTCACCGCATAGCAGCAGAATACGGTCTATCTCAAGCCCTACTGCAGGCAGCTGCATTAGTAGAACGCTGCACAGCGGCCGAAATTGTTGCCAGTATTTGCGGTCATCAGCTAACCGCCGAGCCCATCCCGATTTATATCCAAGGTGGCGATGACCGCTATACCTCTGTGGACAAGGCGATTGCCAGACGCGCCCCAGTCCTACCTCACGGCCTTATAAATACAGTAGATCTTATCGGACACAAAGGCGAGAACTTGACCGCCTACTTAAACTGGATTGTTGCTCGTATCAAACGCTTCGCGTCCAGTGATTACCGACCAGAGATCCACTTTGACACCTACGGTATGCTTGGCCAAATCTTTTCTAACGATGCAAAAGCAATCGCCCACTACATTGAATCTCTAGCCAAAACTGCTTCGCCGTATTCGCTTTGTGTTGAGACCCCTGTTTTGCTCCAGAGTCGTGATGCTCAAATCGAAAACTTCGCGGCTATCCGGAGCGGACTTAAACGAATGGGCAGCGCAGCAAACATTGTTGTCGATGAATGGGCTAACACAGCGGAGGACATCGCAGCCTTTATCGCTGCTGAAGCAACCGATATGGTCAACGTCAAATCTCCCGATCTTGGTTGTCTAACGAAGGCCGTTGAGGCGATCCAACAATGCTGGGCAGGCGGCGTGCGCCCCATTCTCGGAGGTTCCTGTACAGATACAGATGTATCAGCACGAGCAGTGGCTCACGTTGCTCTTGGTGCTAGACCCGCTTGGGTTCTCGCTAGACCTGGCATGGGTGTAGACGAAGGCTTCCAGATCGTTCACAACGAAATGCACCGTACACTCGCCCTTCTTAATCTCTAAAACTTGTGACTGGATATCGGACTGCATGGTTTCAGCATCACGCTACCCCATATTCCGCCTGTATCGATCATATTCTTGCGATTTCGGGATTCAATCTTAGCGTTCCGTTGCAGGGAGCCGCGACCAACTCGGGAACACCATTTTAGCCTGACAGGGCAAGCGCTTCTGTTGAAATAAATCCCAGAGACAACTTCCATGATCAGACCAAATTCATTAAACCGGCGGAAAAGTTTTCTTACATTTCTCTTGATTGGCAACGATCATGTACCTAAGAACCAGTGACTTCAAATCGGCAATGTTCGGCTCCCTCCGAACCACACTGCACCTCTTCTACTCGACAGGTGACTTCATGACCCAACGAAGCAAAGGCTGATTCCATACCGCCGGCAAAAGCACCCTCAAACATATAACAAGTCTTGCGGCCAGTACTCGCCCCATATTCGGCAACGTACACAGAATGACTCACCCGCAGTTCAGAAAAAAGCTCTTCAGGATCAAAGTGCTCGACCGATATTTGTGCAAATCCCCGTTGCCCCATTCGTTTCATGTAGTGATCGAAAATCGCCACGCCATTGATATCGAATGTCGTAGCCTCGCGGTCACACCAGATACGGGCAGCCTGATAGGTTGCGTCAAACAATGCTTTGCGATAAACCTCTAACCCAAAAGTCTCCTCGAATGCCTTATGTGCACCAACCCAAGCGTGCCGCGGTTGGAGGATCATCGGTTGCCCA
>DTWD01000415.1 GCA_012963185.1 Acidobacteriota bacterium | reverse complement strand
TCGGCATCTTTTTATTGTCAGGTAATATCGAAGCAGCCCAGATGCGTCATTTGCCATTGGGCGTCGTAACGGATGTCGTTCTTTTGGTCCGTCGACCGTTAGGGCTAGGAGTAGTTATTTTGTTTCTTTTTGGCTCGATTTGGTCGATCTTTTGGTTTTCCAATCAAGAGACTCCATCGCCGGTTGTAGCAAGTGTTGAGGGTGGAAGGACTCAAGTAGTGCCACCAGTGGTTAGTTCTGATCAACAAAGTGAGTTTGAGCGCTATTGGGAGAGTCAGCCTCGTGTGTCGATTGACTTGGGTCAAGATGCTAACGATGCCGTGTTGGTGACCGTTGTTAAATTTAACGATTACCAGTGTCCTGCCTGTGCCAATGCGCACAGGCTTTACCGGCCGGTATTTGAAAAGTATGAGTCAAGCCATCCTGGCCGTGTGCAGCAGGTTACGCTGGATTATCCACTGGACCCGACATGCAATGATCAATCTCCAAACGGTCTACATCTTGGGGCATGTGCTGCAGCTGTTGCCGTTCGATTGGCTTCTGAGCAAGGTCTCGACCAGCGCGTGGCAATGGAGGAATGGCTATACGGCAATCAACCGGGTTTGTCACCAGAGCTCGTTGTCAATGCTTTGGAACAGGTCATTGGCATTAGTGAACGAGACTACACGGCCGAATATGGTCGTTTGGTTAGTCAGGTTCGAATAGACATCGATCGTGGAAATGAGCTTCCTGTTGAGGCTACACCTACCTACGTGATTAATGGCGTGGTGATTAAAGGGAGCTTAGCGCCGGAATATTTTGACGCTGCGATTTTGTACGAACTTGAGCAGGTCGAAGTGGGTACAGTTAACTGAGAAGGCTAGGCATAGTTGGCTATGACTGCCCATTTAACTAATGCTAGTAGATAGTTTGTTTTGCTCAAGATAAACATGCAGCTGCGGTATCGATTCTGGTGATGACGCGGGTGGCGTGAAGCCTAACGCAGTGTGTGGACGTCTCCGGTTTGTTACGGGACTAAGACGACGAACTTCTGATGTATTCCCGTGAATCCCACAGTGCTGAATCCGACTTATGTTCTAGGGTTTTCAATTGCTAATGTAACGAAAAGACCATGAGTTACGCTGTTGACCTTGTTTTCTTGGTTCTTCTTGGGCTTGTGGTCGGAAGTTTTCTGAACGTTTGCATCTATCGGTTACCTCGTGGTCGGTCGGTTGTTAATCCGTCATCACACTGTCCGTCTTGTAAAGCCTTCCTTCGATGGTTCGACACTGTACCAGTGATCGGTTACATGATGCTCCGAGGGCGCTGCCGAGAGTGCAAATCTATCATCAGCTTTGTCTACCCAGTGGTCGAGTTGGTGACTGCGGTTCTTTTTGTTGTGCAGTACGCGGTCGTTGGGCTTTCTCCAGTTTTGGTCGTAAGGTTTATTTTTACCAGTGTAATGGTCGTGTTATTTGTCACTGATCTTCAGCATCGTGTCTTACCCGATGCGGTGACTATACCTGGGGCTATAGTGGGGTGGTGTTGTTCTTGGTTTTCCCCTCTAGGATGGCTAGATTCCAGCATTGGCATTGTCGTGGGTGGTACTTTTCTTTTTGTAGTTTCAGAGACGTACTATCGGATTCGTGGTCGAGAAGGGCTAGGAATGGGTGACGTAAAAATGCTTGCAATGATCGGGGCATTTTTAGGTTGGGAATTAATGCTAGCCACACTAATGATGGCATCGGTGCTGGGTTCACTAGCCGGAGTGATGATGGTTATGTCAAAGCGTGGTGATGTCAGATACGCGCTGCCGCTCGGTTCGTTTCTGGCCATTTCAGCGACCGTAATGTTAATGGCAGGGCAACCCATTCTTACATGGTACGCGTCTTTTTATTGAGTTCACCTGAGTGGTTGTCAGTCTAGTATGCGGAGTCAGGTCGCTAGTAATTGGCTACACGTCCCCTACCCGAATGTTAGCCGGCTGTGCCAACTACGCGGAGCGACTGTTTTAGTTCTTTAGGTGTTATGTCATCCACGATCACTGTTTTGCCAATACTTGTTGGCAAGATAACGTGTAATCGTCCTTTTAAGACTTTTTTGTCGCGCCCCATGATTTCTATAAGAGATTTGGCTGATAGATCACTTATCGATGGAAGCGGTCCAAGCTGAGTAATTAGCTGAGCCAGGGCCTCCTGGTCGTCTTTTTTGAGCAGGCTTCGGCGTACTGCTAGATCTGCAACGACAAGCATGCCGTAGGCAATGGCTTCCCCATGTCTAAAACGACGGTATCGAGTAGCCGCTTCGATTGCATGTCCGGCCGTATGACCGAAGTTTAGAATTCGTCTAATGTTTCCTTCGTACTCGTCTTCTGACACAACGGAGGCTTTGATCCGACATGATGCGGCGATAATACGTACGAGTTCAGTCGGCTCAAGAGAAAAAATGTCACTTGAATGGTTTTGCAATCTTCGGAATAGATCTGGATCGCGAATCATGCCGTACTTAACGACTTCGTATAAACCAGAACGAAATTCTCTTCGGGGCAATGTGCTGAGGACGACCGGGTCAGATACAACGACGCTCGGTTGATGGAAAGCTCCTATCAGATTCTTTCCCAGTGGGTGATTAACACCAACTTTTCCACCTATTGAGCTATCCACTTGGGCGAGAAGTGTTGTGGGAACATGTACAAGTCGTACGCCACGAAGGTACGTAGCAGCAGCGAATCCAACAACGTCACCGACGACGCCACCACCGACGGCAATGATAGTCACGCCGCGATCCGCTTGCGCGTGAATTAGTGAATCATAGATAGTACCGACGGTTCTTGCGGTCTTTGAGCGTTCGCCATCAGCGATAAGAATTTCGTCGGTATGTCCAATGGCTTTGCTTATCGTGCGTCCGTGCGCTTGCCAGACTTTGTGGCTTGACACGACAAAGCAACGCCCAGTGGCTCCGGCTTTATTAATTAAGTCACCGAGCTGATTTAAGATCCCCGTGCCAACGTGTACGTTGTACGGCTGTGATGAGGTGTGGACAGGTATGACTGTTGCTTTCATGCGCCGGTAGGATAGCACCACTTGGCAAACCGGAACGATATAGACTGGTCGCGGCATACGACCATCTCAAAGTATGAGGATAGGACTTAATGGCGTCTAAACAGCAAGGTTTTGTGACTAAAATCACACCGCAGAGTGAGGATTTTTCACGTTGGTATACGGATGTTGTTCGACGAGCTGAGCTGGCTGATTATTCTCCTGTAAAGGGCAGCATGGTGATCCGGCCATATGGATACGCTATTTGGGAGTTAATGCAGTCTGATCTCGATAAGAGGTTCAAGAAGACTGGACATGTCAACGCGTACTTTCCTTTGTTCATACCAGAAAGTCTTCTCCGAAAAGAGGCAGCACATGTGGAGGGTTTTGCTCCGCAGGTGGCGTGGGTTACGCGTGGTGGAGATGAAGATTTAGAAGAACGTTTAGTTGTTCGACCCACCTCGGAAGCGATTGTTGGAACGATGTATGCCAAGTGGGTGCAGTC
>DTWD01000414.1 GCA_012963185.1 Acidobacteriota bacterium | reverse complement strand
TCGATAGTAATGACATGAAGACGGTAATACAGATCTTCACGAAAGCTACCTTCTTCAACCATCTTCTGAAGATCAACATTAGTCGCGGCAATAATACGAACGTCGACCTTGACTGTATCGACACCACCTAATCGCATGAACTCACGCTCTTGAATTACACGCAAAAGCTTAGCTTGGGTCTCAAGAGGCACCGTCCCAATCTCGTCAAAGAAAATACTTCCTTCGTTAGCCAGCTCAAACAGGCCTTTTTTGGGGGCAATAGCACCAGTAAATGCGCCCTTCAGATGACCGAACAAATTTGACTCAAGAAGGTCAGGCGGCAGACTTCCGGAATTCACTGTAATGAAAGGTTGTGACGACCGCGGTGAATTCATGTGAATCGCACGAGCAACTAGCTCTTTTCCTGTTCCGCTCTCACCGGTAACAAGAATCGTTGTGCGGCTGGGTGCAGCCTGTGAAATAAGATCAAAAACATGCTTAATGCGTGGACTCCGACCGATAATTTCGCCATACCTATTAGTTTTCGCCTGAAGATTTTTCCGAAGTACTCGATTCTCCGTTACGAGCCGTCGCTGCTCTACCGCATTCCTTACAACCACAAGAACATCATCGTTCTTGAATGGTTTTTCAACGAAGTCAAATGCCCCTCGCTTAAAGGCCTGACGCGCGTTACTTGCCGTGCCTTTCGCTGTCATCATGATCACGGGCAAGTCAGTGTCGAACTTCTTGATCTTTTCAAGAGCATCGAGACCATCCAACTTAGGCATAATAATGTCGAGCAGGACAGCATCGAACGATTCGTCTCTTGCTACTTGTACGGCTGTTTGACCGTCATTCGCCATTCGCACATGGCATCCTTCTTGAGTCAACAACAAGTAGAGGGCTTCACGGATGATCTCCTCATCGTCAACTACGAGAATTGAAACTCCATCTAACATTTCATTTCCTATAGTGCCGCCTCATTGGTCGCTGCTCGCTCAGATGATGCCATCGGAAAAGTAAGAGTAAAAGAAGTCCCCTGATCGAGTTGACTCTCACATTCTATTTTTCCGTGGTGCTCTTGAATAACCCCATACGTAACCGACAAACCGAGACCAGTACCTTGCCCGACTCCCTTCGTGGAAAAGAAAGGATCGTATATGCGAGACAGGTTTTCAGCAGGGATACCAGAGCCCGTATCAGATACCTCAACAACGGCTTTACCGTTCCCCGACCGGCTCGTCACTGTCAACCAACCTCCAGTCAACATCGCATCTCTTGCGTTCAAGAACAAATTCAGAAAAACCTGCTGAAGTTTAGACTCAACACCTCGCACAGCGACGGGAGACTTTGATAACTCTTGGCGTACTTTCACATTGCCAGATTCGAGTTGATGTTCAACCAAAGCAAGCACATCAGTTACGACTGCATTGATGTCCACCGCGCCGGATGAATCTGAACTCCCAGGTCGAGATAAATTCAACAAACCGTTAACAATCTTCGCGGCTCGAAATGTCTGCCGTTCGATTTTCTGCAATAGATGGGTTTTCGGATCATCGGGATCCGCACCATCCAAAAGCATCTGTGTAAAACTTGAGATTCCCGTTAAAGGCGTGTTTACTTCATGAGCAACACCAGCAGCCAATAAACCAACTGACGCCATCTTCTCCGATATTTGGAGTTGTTCCTCTAATTGAACTCTAGCGGTAATATTCTCAATGATAACCATCGTCCCATTAGTCTCACCGTGGGGAGTCATGAGCGGCGCAGTCGCAACGTTAACGAGAAGACGTTCCGGCTTAGGAGTCCCAGTATCTGCCACATGCCGAGACAGAAGCGCCACACGATACAATGCTGCACCGTTAGGCGATTCTTTGCGGGCAAGTCTTAAGCGTTCAGCAAACTCTCCGTCAAAAAGCGCGTCGAAAGATCGCCCCACTGCCTGATGGCTTGAAACACCATAGAGGCGCTCAAGGCCTGCATTCCACCTAACAACGGAGTCCTTCAAATCAAATACCACGAGCCCGTCACTCAATGATTCAATGATGCTTTCATTAAATTGATGCATCCTATCGAGTTCGCCAGCCTTTTCCTGCAACTGCCCGTACAAACGGCCGTTCTCAAGAGCAGTCGCAACCTGGCCTGCCACTGTCGTGAGCAGTGCCATATCCTCACTACTCAGTGGTTCTCCGCTACCTTTTCGCCCGAGCGCCATAACGGCTATAGGATCTTCCTCTACCACACATGGAACAAAATAAAAGATTCCCTGCTCGCGCCAAAATTTAACGTCATCCGGAGAGCAGGTACGCCGACTCACAGAATCGTCAAGCAAAACCATGTGACGGTTAGCCAGTCTTTCACCAACACTCGATGATCGTTTCAGTGGCGGTGGCGCACTACCAAAACCTCTCCACCGTATTGGACGATAGTCTTTGCCTGTATCAATCTCAGTGTTAGGCGAAAGGTCTTGAGCAAGAAGCAAGACCATTCGGTCAACATCAAATGTCTCGCTCACCCGACTCACCAAACGGGTACTAAGTCTCTGCAAATCAAGATCCGTACTAAGATCACGGGCAAAACGTACCAATGCCCGACGAAAATCGAAACGGTCTCGATAATAGACACGATCGAGCATCGTCTGAATTGTGTTCTTCACTGGTCTAGCTAAAAGAACCACAACAGCAGTCGCCAATAGCGCAATGATTGAGTTGTGGCCATCTGACTCTTCAAGGAAAACAGCAGTTGCCAAACCCTCGAGCACCAAATAGATCAAGGCCATCGCGACAACAACAGAGGTGTACACAAGGCTCCGTTTGACGATCACTTCAACATCGCGCAACCTGTAGCGAATGATGGCGGACGCGAACGCAAGCGGTATAAGCCCTAGTGCTATCGCTGTGAACTCCAAGCCAGCAGCTGGTTCAAAACCAACTGAATACGGAATACCGTAGGACAGGGCAAACGGCACACCACCAAGCACAGCTCCTGACACAACCCACCGAAGCTGTCTTCGGGATGTCACCGAGTGTACGCGTCGTAACGCAACAATCATTGTCCCGAGGCCGCAGAGAGTACAAGCTGCCAAATATAAGTGCTCGAGCCGCCAAACCCACTCGATAGCGCCGGTAAACCCTATTCCGTCCTGAACGCCCAAAACCGCCACGACTTGCATCACTCCGAGTGCGAGCGCAGGTGCAT
>DTWD01000413.1 GCA_012963185.1 Acidobacteriota bacterium | reverse complement strand
TATCATGCGCCGTATCCCAGAAGACTGCAACTTACACCTCACCAGGCACCGCAATGTAGATCTAGAGCGCGAACACCTAACCAGTCAGACGACTATTGCTCACTCGTTCGGACTTCGTCCATCCGAGCACCACCGAGTATGCCCGGCATCGAATAATTCCCTTCATGACAGGCGTATTCGAATACGGCTTGGTCGTTGAGTTGCATCGGTATCGATGCTGTCCACGGACGCGTCCATGTCTCTGGGTCGGTGACTGTAAAGCGATATTCCAGTGTATCTGCATCGGTACGTGTAAAGCGCTCAACCAATGTCATGTTTTCACTGGTCCCCCGCCAACCGCGTTCTTGACGAAAGTTTCGCGTCTCAACCACCAAGCTGTCGCCATCCCAATATCCGCGCGCATCACCGGACCATTGCCGTACGTCATGGCCAAGATACGCACGTCCGTCCAGCGGGACGACACGATGCGTGTGCACCATTTCTGTTACCAGCACCACGTGGTCCGGCGTCTGGAAAATTTGTACGTTCTGGTTGTAGCCACCAGGCGTGATTGGTGGACCGGCATTAAATCCAAGAATGCATCGATCGTACGCACTCCGGTCTAACCATGTGTTGGCGGGATTGTCGCTTCGGTACTCGCGGCGCCGGCTCGCCATCCGCTGGGCCCGATCAGTCATCGCAGGAATCCGCCCATTCGGCGGATCGACTACCAACGACGTACGACGCGTGCTTCTCGTCCCTCGATCAAGCCAAAAGTTATTATAAAAACCAGGAGCACCGTCCTCGCCTCTATCAACACTTTCTGTACTACTGGTCCTCCGTGCGGATCGACTCGCCAACTCTTCATTCCTGGTGATTACTTCCTGTTCTGCATTCGCCGCCTCTTCTGCACTTATAAACTCTTGGTCACCCAGTTCTTCCGGTCGCTCGAGTGGTGTGATGGTCCGAAAATCCCAAATACCCTGAATGTCAGGATGCCCCCACCCAGTCCGATTCACCTCTTGACTGAGTGCCGGCGTCGCAACAAGTAAAACCAACCCACACGCAACCGAAAGACCGAACGTACGCGCCACAATAAGTTTTCCTTCAAACATCATGTCCCCCCATTTGGTTTTTCGCTCCGTGCGTTACCGTAACCTTATAACGGCAGCGTCAGTGCTACCAACCCAGGTACCACCCCGCCGACCGTCACGGCAATATATTGCCGCCCGTCAAGCATGTATGTCATTGGCGTACCAATCGCCCCACCAGGCAAATCAACAGCGCCAAGTAACTCGCCGCTGAGCTTATCGTAAGCCACCAACTGCGGGCCGCCATTTTCTCCACCTGCGGTCAGCGTTTGCACCAAAATCATCTTCGTGAGTAAGGGTCCATTCCGTCCGCTATCGCCACCAAGCGGAGGGAGACTTAACGAACGCAACAACGGATGATTCCGGAATCGGTCGCCATCACCAAGCGGCGTCATCCAAGCATGTTCACCCGTATTCATATCAATAGCAGTCACTCGAGAATACGGCGGTTTCCAGAGTGGAAGCCCCTGAGGCATCTGAGGAGTACGCCGGTCGTTGCCACCCTCAATAAACGGTGCGTTGCCACGACTCAACAGATATTGGAGTGTCGCACCTTCGTCGTCGTCGCCAGGTTCTCGAAAACGCATCACAGAATGCACATTTCTGGAAGGCACATAGAGGAATCCGGTCTCCGGGTCGACCGCGCCTCCTCCCCAACTAGCTCCCCCACCCGCCGCCGGGCGAAAAATCGTCCCACGTAACGAGAGCGGCGTATAGAGACTGCCCAAGCGAAACCCTTCGACGGCCTCAATCGCTATTTGCCGTATCTCAGGCGTAAAATCGACTAAATCGTCTATCGAGGTTCCTTGGAATTCAAATGGCAGCGGTTTGGTCGGAAATGGTTGCGTCTCCGACAACACCTCGCCATCCAAATCAGTATCAGTGGCGACTGACCGCTCTTCAATCGGCCAAAGAGGCTCCCCAGTCGCCCGATCAAATGTATAAACGAAACCTTGTTTGGTGATTTGCGCAACGGCCTTGACCGTCCGACCATCAATCGTCACGTCAAGTAGGTTAGGACCCGTGGGGTTGTCATAGTCCCAGACCCCGTGATGCACCATCTGAAAATGCCACACCCGCTGCCCAGTCTCTATATCAACACACACCAAACTCTCAGCAAACAGGTTATCGCCAAGTCGATGGCCACCGTAGTAGTCGGAAGTGGGCGTACTCGTCGGCAGGTAGACATACCCTAGTTCAGGGTCAGCTGCGATATGCCCCCACACATTCGTGTTTCCTGAATACCGCCATGACTCATTGGCCCAGCTGTCAGCGCCATATTCGTCGGCACTTTGCGGGACATTATGGAAATCCCACTTGTGTTGTCCCGTTTGTGCATCATACGCACGCACAAAACCAGGAGCGTTTTCTTTTCGACTTAAATAGTCGTGCACAGAAGAACCCACAATAATCGTGTCACCGACTACAAGAGGCGGCGAACGAGACGGTGGCGGCAACTGACTCGGATTTTCACGCGCGCGCGGAAGTCCTTCCTCAAGACTCACACGACCGTTCTCGCCAAAGTCCGCAGCAAGTAAGCCCGTGTCCGCGTCCACGGCCGTCAGGTAGCCATCTCCGGTTCCCCAGATAATCCGGGCAATCCCATCTTGTTCCCAATAGGCAACCCCTCGATGATTCCACGGGCTCGGCAGTGGTGGACTTCCTTGCTCATACACCCGCGGGTTATAGACCCACAAGGTCTCGCCACTGCGTGCATCGACGGCAGCAGCCTGATACAACGGTGTACTGAGAAACAGTACGCCCTTGACCATGAGTGGGGTCGCAGACAATCGTCCGATTCCCGGCCGCGTCACCCAAAGGCCAGGATTGTCCGCCTCTAAACGGTCAAAGACGGTATTTGCCTCAAGCCACGCGACATCGCCGTCGGCGGGATCGGGCAACAACGCATCAGCAGTCTGCCACCGCCACGCGACTTCTAGATCAGAGAAATTCTCGCCGGTAATTTGATCAAGCGCTGCATATTTTGTCCCCCACACATCTCCGGCGTAAGAGCGCCATTCGCCATTCGTCGTACCATCCTGTCCGAGCGCGCGTCCGCACAGAACACCAATGATCACAACTACTAATACGCTAATTCGTCGCACAGTCATTGCTCAGCACACACTGCACAAATTGTTATTTTCATGCAAAACGTGAGAAGTTCAAGAGATGCAACATGTGCTCTACCGGTTCTTGATTTCTGCATTAGTCGTACTGCCTGCCTGCAACGGTAGAGGAAGTCCGCCCCCCTCCGGCCCGAACACCACCACTGATCTACCAATGACCATACTCGGCGCGAAGGTAATTAACGGCCCTGGCGCTGAACCGATTGACGACGCGGTCGTCGTCATACGCGGAACAATCATTGAGACCATTGGCACGCGCGCTGGCACACCTGTCCCGAAAGGTGGAACGATCGTCGATGGCAGAGGCCAGATTTTGATCGCTGCACAAACTCTCGATGAACCGGGTCCGACCTTTCTGAGTATTGAGACTGGTGCGCCCGCCGACCTCGTGCTCCTCAGTGCTGACCCGTTGGTGAACATACAGAATCTGTCCGCAATTGAACGTGTCATGCAAGCCGGTCAATGGCTTGATACCCCATAGCACTTACTCAAGTACCGACAGGTCAACGTTCCGTGCTTTAAATGCCGCTGTCGCTAGCCGGCCAGCATTTACAGCTGCCGGCCATCCAGCATAGAACGTAACGTGCAAAATCACCTCTGAAATCTCTTGAGGAGTGACATCATTTTCATCAAGCGCGCGATCTATATGGAGCCGTAATTCATTCGTCGCGTACATCGCCTGATTCACCGCGACGGTCACGAGACTACGATCACGTTTTGACAACAGCGGCCGCTCCCAGATGTCGCCATAGAGCAAGCTATTCCGAAGCTCGCCAAGACGCGGAACAGCAGCATAGGCATCACTCAAAGAACCCGGCGTCGACGCTTCTGCTCCTGTAGGCGCTTGGGGCAATTCACCAAGCGAGACACCACGCTCTTCAAATGCCTCAGCAGCCGTGAGAGAGGCCTGCACCCCGGTAGGCCATCCCGCGTAAAACGTTACGTGCAAAATAATTTCAGAGATTTCCTCAGGACTCAGTCCGTTCTCAAGACCGCGCGGAATATGAATCGCCAGTTCCTCGCGAGCCAACGCCTGCAACACCGCAATCGTAATGAGACTGCGGTCACGCTTCGACAGTTGTGGCCGCTCCCAGATCTCACCGTAGACCACATCGTTCCGTAATTCACGAAGGTACGGAGAACCCGCATAAAGGTCTGTAGGGGGCATCTGAGACACACCCGCATCCTGGGCCAAAGCAGCTGGTTGGTTCTCGCTCGAACAACCCGTACTCACTAGAAGCAGTGAACAGATCAGTAGCAACCTTCTCATATCTCTGACTCCCCTACCCCGTGACGTCTGGATCATCACTGAGACTCCTCCTCATGCGTATGTAGTTGCCGCTCACCAGCTGCAACTGCAAGACGACCTGCGGCGAGTCGATGCTTATTAGTCACACCCTCCCAACACGCCTCTTCAAAAAACTCGTAATCGTCTCCACCAATCCGCCCCATCGTAAACGCCAACGTCCACGGTCGGGTAAACACGTTCGGATCCTCAATGGTTGCTTCGTATCGAATCGCGTCACTATCTATAAGCTCCCAGCGCTCAACAACACGTAGTTTGTCGCTGTAAAAGCTTCCATGGGAATCCAACCAGACCTGATCATTGAAATTCTTCGCTTCAACGACCAGCGTATCGCCTTCCCAGCGTCCCCGCGAATCGCCGTTATACATACTGATTGTCTCAGCAACATGAGAACGCCCATCCATCGG
Organism: Acidobacteriota bacterium; assembly: GCA_012963185.1. The sequence continues at coordinate 2,751 of DTWD01000413.1, read as the reverse complement.
AATCACACGGTACGCATGTGCCCATTCGTACAGGATCACGATGTAGTCCTTTGTCTGACGAATCTCCAGATCGCCTCGATAATTACTCCGCGGCGCGCCAAGAAGCAGACATCGGTCTTCGGGATCGATATGCCCTAATTCCGTTGGCGTTTCCATGTCGTACAAAAGTTGCGTTCGCTTAACCTCTGCCCATTCTTGGTACGGAATACGTCCGTCCGGCGGGTCGATGATTAAAGGTTCGAGTAGCCCAAGGCGATCCGCCGTCCGGCTTTGCATTCTCGCGTGGATGACGTCGCAACAGCCATCTTCAATACTATGTGACGCGTTGACTGGGCCGCCATCCCAATAGCCTTGCAAATCCGGATGACCATCCACCGTCCGAGGTGGTTCCCAGGCCTGCTGCGCGAATAGTTCAACCGGCATCGCGCCAAGTAAAGCAATGACGCTAATGGCCGCAAATCTATTTATCTTTCGCCAAATCTTCTTCTGCATATGCATAGCACTCATATTCCAACAGTTGCACGTTTGGTTCCTGGCGCCGATAAAGGGGCATCCGCATCGTCCACGGGCGTGTAAATACATTCGGATCCTCAATCGTGACCTCATAGTCAATATGGTTGGGACCTCTCGGCGTGTAGCGTTCAACAACGTGTAGCGCCTCACTATGAAAATTGCCAGCCCGATCAAACCAGGTCTGGTCGTTAAAGTGGATAACATCAACGACAAGCGTGTCGCCTTCCCACCTGCCACGTGAATCTCCCATCCAAAAATCGATATGCCCGTCTGGATGGTCACTACCATCCATATAAATCGTGCGCGTCACGTGAACATACTCGTAGAGAATGAGAATACGGTCGTCAAACTGAAGAATTTGAAAGGGGTATGGCATATATGTGATGCGTGGAACGCCAGGCATCGCACAACTGGCCAAAGGATCGGCCGTAGCGCGGTTCGCGAAGTTCTCTTGTTCCTGGAGCAACGCCCACGGCTGGTACGGAATCGCACCGCCATCGACAACACCTTGCCCAGCAGGAATACCAAGGCTTCCTGAGTGATCTTCGATATCCCACGCAGCTGTATTGACCGTCTGCCAGATCCCCTGGAGGTTTGGAGCCTGAGCTTCCGCTCCGGACACGGCCACGGCCAGCAGGAAGCTCGTCGCCATGCTGACAGACACAAGCGTCACAGCAATACGCATCAAACAGCTCTTACTGCCGTGGTGTCGGCACCGGTGCTCCCGTGCCGGAAGAACCCGCAAAGAAGTTTCGACCATCCGGGAAGGTAACAGTAATGCCATTTGCCGTGGGGGTACCGTCCTTCGCCAAATATCCCTCAACCACAAAGCCAATCCCTGGTGGAAAATCGCTCTTCCGTAGACCACGACGGAGGAGTGCTGTCGGGTTGCCCATCTCTACAGCCCAATTCACTATCCTTCCATCCTCACCCTCAATATCCATATGGATCCACCCGTGGGGATTCACCCACTCAAGTTCCGTAAGCGTTCCTGTCAACGTAATGGGTTTATCAATGTCGAATTCCGCTGAAAACGAATGGTGCGCAGAGGCCTGCGGCACCAAAAGCAGTAAACCCGAGAGAGTAACCAAGACAGACACGATTCTCATCGTTGCACCTCCTACCGATGCTGTATCACGAACCTGGATCAAACGGAATCGCCTTCAAGACTTCAACATCACGGGATAATTCATGGTCACCAGCAGATCGCCGATTGCCTTGCAAAATAAACGCTAGCAATTGGCTGGTTTCGTCCAGGGTCAACGAACCTGGCGCATCTTGAGGCATCTCAACCTGTATCAATTCAAACAGTTCGCCGAGCGACCGCTGTTCCCACCTCGCGCGAAATGTGTGGTCTGCGAGTAATGCTGCCATGTCAGGTGTCAACTGATTAATGGACCCGTGACACGCAACACATTGCTCGTCGTAGAGAACCTCTCCACCGTCAGCTTGTTCAACCGTATAAATCCCATCGGCAACGGAAGGTTCTTGAGCCACGACCGGGCGGGCAATCATTGCTCCGGCAACAACAATCAACCACGTAAGGGCCGCCAACACTCGACAGACGCCGTTACTCATTCAACAGTTACGGCCCGACAACGGTCATTGTCGTATTTCGCTTGGGTACCTGACCGCCGGTTTTTATTTCCGTAACCAATGTGACCGACGCGATATCGATAACAGCGACACTGTTCTGTCCCGAAACCGATACGTACGCGTATTTACTATCCGGCGTCATCGTGACCCAATTCGGCGAGTGCCCCACCCGAACACCACCGACAAGATCCAAGTCTGGAAGGCTATACACATACACGCTGCTATTTAAACTACTGTTCGCGACCAAGTATTTGTTGTCGGGCGTCACACCGATACCGTGAGCAGTATTGCCCCCGTGACCTGGTGTACGCTCATCGAACGCCACTTCTGGATATTCAATCCGCGTCACTTCCTTACGAGAATCAAAATCAAGCACCCCAAAACCGTTAAAGTTCGATAGCTGGGCGTAGATTCTTCTCGTTGACCCATCAGCGTTCGTATCAAACGTCATCGGACGAATCCCGAGGTCCCAGTAGGTCGCCCAGACTGGCATATCGGTTTCTGTGTCGACCACCGTAATATTGCGCGCACCAATCATGCCCGCGACTGCGTATTTTCCGTCCGGAGTGACATACGTATTGTGCACGCCACCATGTACCGAGATCGTCGCGGAGATTTCATTCGTTGCAGTATCGATAACTT
>DTWD01000412.1 GCA_012963185.1 Acidobacteriota bacterium | reverse complement strand
CCGACGAGATTTAATCGGATCGTTGTGACCGATGACCAGGGACGCTATGTGCTTCCGGATTTACCGGACGCCACGTATGACGTGTGGGTCCGTGGATATGGACTTGTTGATTCAGACAAAATTCGAGCCACGCCAGGTTCAACTCTGAATCTGGTGGCTATCGTTGCGCCTGATGCGGCCACTGCGGCGCAATATTATCCTGCTGGCTATTGGCTGTCCCTGATTGAAGTTCCTGGTCGTGATCAGTTCCCTGGCACGGGTCCGGAAGGTAACGGGATATCACCGAGTATGCAGAGCCAGGCCCAGTGGGTTCGGACGGTGAAATCGGGGGGCTGTACCGCTTGTCACGCGCTCGGCAATAAAGCGACGCGTGAGGTTCCGGTCGAACTTGGTGAATTCGATTCGATGGTGGCAGCGTGGGATCGGCGTATCCAGTCCGGCCAGGCAGGTGGGTCCATGTCGAATGGGCTTGACCGCATGGGACGACGTGCGGCACTCGAGATGTTCGCAGATTGGACAGATCGCATCGTGGCGGGTGAACTTCCTGAAGTTCCGAGACGGCCACGAGGGGTCGAACGGAATGTCGTGATTACGCAATGGGATTGGGCGGATCCGAAAGCGTATCTCCATGATGAGATAGCTACGGATAAGCGGGACCCAACGGTCAATGCGAATGGCCCCATTTATGGTGCGCTTGAAGCTAGTGCAGACTATGTACCGGTGCTAGACCCTGTTCGTCATGAAACTCGGCAGATTCCTGTTCCCGTACGTGACCCTGAGACGCCACTTGCCGCAGGGCCGCCACTCGCGTCATCACCCTATTGGGGCGATGAGGCGATCTGGAATAGTCAAACCAATGTTCATAATCCCATGCTTGATCAAGACGGACGTGTGTGGCTGACCTCACGTGTGCGCGGCCCAGAGAATCCAGCGATGTGCCAAGAGGGTTCGGCGCATCCATCGGCTCGGGCGTTTCCGGTGTCGCGGTCTGGTCGTCATCTTGCGGTATGGGATCCATCGAGTGAAGAAATGACGCTCATAGGCACCTGTTTCAGTACGCATCACTTGGTTTTTGCCGAAGATGACAGCAACACACTTTGGACAAGCGGAGGCGGTCAAGTAATTGGTTGGCTCGACACCGCACTGTTTCTTGAGACGGGTGATGAGGAGCGTTCGCAGGGGTGGACATCTCTCGTTCTTGATACGAATGGAAACGGTCGGCGAGACGCCTATACCGAACCTGATGAGGCGATTGACCCTGCAAAAGACCACCGTGTTACGAGTGGATTTTATGGCGTTGCGGTCAACCCTGTGGACGGAACGATCTGGGGGTCGTCACTCGGGTTTCCAGGTTCTATCGTTCGGCTTGACCCAGGGAGTGACCCGTCCACTACGGCTTTGACTGAGGTATTCGAGGTGCCTTGGGATGAGCCACGTGCGGCGGTTCAAGGCTACTCGCCTCGAGGGATGGATATCGATAGAAATGGGATCGTGTGGACTCCGCTTGCTAGTGGGCATATGGCGAGTTTCGATCGTAGTAAATGTACCGGAGCATTAAACGGTCCTGAAGCGACTGGTCGTCACTGTCCCGAGGGTTGGACTCTCTATGAGGAACCCCTACCCCAATTTAAAGGCGTCACTGACTCGGGTAGTGCGGAGGGTAGTTATTACACTTGGGTAGACCAATTCGATACGTTAGGTCTTGGAGAAAATGTCCCTATTAACACCGGCAATGCCTCTGAAGGATTACTTGCGTTGAAGGACGGCGAATGGGTGATTATGCGTGTGCCATACCCACTTGGGTTTTACACCAAGTGGATGGATGGTCGGATCGATGACCCGAACACGGGATGGAAGGGTAAAGGACTCTGGGCAACGTATGGAACGCGCGCGCCATTTCACACAGAGACTGGAAAAGGCACGCCGAGCAAAGTTGTTCATTTTCAGCTGCGGCCTAATCCGCTTTCGCGTTAACGGATTACAAATCTCCAGGAATAATTAATCATGAAATACCGTTACCTATGGATGATGCTACTCGCAATGATCTCTGCCGCTTTGCCTGTTCAGGCAGAAGTTCTTCAGGTCATTGTCGAGTCGCGAACGCCGTTTGCGGAGGATGTCCCGGGTAAGGTTGGTCCCTACGAGCGCATCCGGGGGCGTGTCGTGTATGCGTTAGATCCCAATCATGAAGCGAATAAGTCGGTCGTCGACCTTACGCTTGCCGCCACGAACGGTGAGGGGCTTGTTGAGTTCTATGCGGACTTCGAGATTATTGCACCAGTAGATAAAAGTCTCGCTAAACGTACTGTCCTTTATGACATCAATAACCGGGGCAGGCGTCTTTGGGGCATGCAGCCATTTTTTTTGCGCCATGGCTATGTGACCGTGTCGAGTGGCTGGATAGCAGAAGTGCCGGTTGATGATCGATTATTGCGAATTGAAGCACCGGTGGCACTTGGCGAAGACGGTGTTCCGATTGTTGGCTTGGTGCGCGCTGAACTATCGACTGATGCGGCAACCAATCAATTACCGCTTGCTAGTCGAGGGGCACTCACGTACGAACCCGTGATCGATTCGTTGGCGAAGGCAGAGTTGACGAAGCGGCGTCGTGAACGTGATATACCCGAGTTGATTCCGCGTGATGGTTGGGAATTATTGTTGGTTAAGGGACCTCAGGAAGAGGGAAGTGGGCTCATTGAGGCTGTGATCGAAATGCCGGGTGGATTTGAACCTGGTTTTTTGTATGACTTGACCTATGAGGCGCGCGGTTCCGTTGTTCAGGGCGCGGGATTTGCAGCCATTCGTGATTTGGTGTCTTTTCTGAAACATGAGGAGTCTGCTCTGAATCCGTTGCGAGATGGTAATGGGCAGCCTTTGGCTGACCGCGTTATTGGAGAAGGACGGTCGCAAAGTGGTCGGGCACTTCGGATGTTTCTGTATGAGGGGTTTAATACGGATGAACAAGGGCGGCAGGTGTTCGAGGGGGTAATGCCCGTTATCTCTGGTGGGGGGCAAGGATTTTTTAATCATCGATTTGCGTCACCTACCCGTACGGCCAATGAGCATACGGGGCATTTGTATCCGGTTGACGTGTTTCCGTTTACCTACGGCGAAGAAACAGATCCATTCACAAATCAAACGGATAGTCTCCTGCGACGTAGTCGTGCGCAAGGTACGGCACCAAAGGTAATGCATCTCGATACGACGTCAGAGTATTGGCATCGGTCCGCGTCACTTGTGCTCACGGACCCGACTGGAATGCGAGATACCGTAATGCCTGACGATGTCCGTGTTTACGTATTTGGTGGATCACAGCACGGCCCATCTAGTCGTCCCTCTGAGCGTGGACAGCTGCCTCCGAACCCGAACGTGTATCAGCCGTTTCTTGAAACCCTCTTTGTATCAATGGATAAATGGATTACGGATGGCACGCCGCCTCCCCGTAGTGTTTATCCGACGATTAGTGCGGGGACACTTGTTGGATGGGAGGCTCGGAAAACTGGGTGGACAGCGTTGCCCGGTGTGAATTATCCGACGACGATTCAGCAACCTGAACCTGTTGATTACGGTTCGGACTTTGACGCGACTCGACGGATAGATCACCATCCGCCAAAACGAACTGATAGTCGGTATGGAGTCCGAGTTGCAGTACTTGATGCCGATAATAACGAACGCGGTGTGCTTCGTATGCCGGCCGTGTCGGTGCCGATTGCTACCTATACCGGTTGGAATCTCAGGAATCCGACTATCGGTGTGCCCGAGGCACTGCTCGGTCTGGCTGGCGGCTATCTCGAGTTTCCCAAAACAGAGAGTGACCGCGTTGGCACTGGTGACCACCGGCGGTCAATTGCAGAGCGTTATGCCGATTTTGACGCTTATCTTGCTAAGACGATGCGTGCGGCGGACACACTAATCCTTACTGGCTATCTACTCGAAGAGCACCGTGATGGGATTAAGGCAGTGACTGAGTCACATCGCCCGTTGTTTGCGCACTAGAGTGGCTTCCCAGAGGCTTGGACCGCTACAATTTACTTTGCCACACGGATGCAACGCATTTTCGTAGAAGTTAGGAGACTTTGAGATGAGATCACGATTTGCCACGTTGCTCGGCGTTGTCGCGGTAACACTGCTAATGATTCCGGTAGAAACGGCCGGCCAAGATGGCAGTTGGACGTTACCCCGTACGGCCGATGGCCATCCGGATTTGCAAGGGGTCTGGGCGAACAATAACGCGACTCCGCTTGAGCGACCTGAGGAGTGGGCTGGCAAAGACACGCTGACCGACGAAGAACTGGCTGCTTTACAGGTTGCCGCAACCGATGCGGTGAGCGATGGCGATGCGTTGTTTGGTGATCAGTTGGTTTTGGCGGCGATTGAACGGACCACGGCCGAATCGTATGACCCGACAACTGGGAACTACAACCAATTTTGGATCGCTGATCGAGATTTCAGTAACCGGACATCGCTGGTTGTAGACCCGCGAGATGGGCGTATTCCAGCAATGACGTCGTCCGGACAGGCCCGTTCCAAGATGCTCCGGGACCAACGTCGTATGCACCCGGCCGATACCTACACGGATCGACCGCTCAGTGAACGGTGTGTTACGTATGGGCACCCGAGACTTGGAGCTGGGTATAACAGTTACTACCAGTTGTTCCAGAGTAAAGACCATGTTGTCATGTATATGGAAATGAATCACGATGCGCGCGTTATTCCGCTTGATGGTACGCCGACACTGAATGATGACGTGCGGTTATGGCATGGTGATTCACGTGGCTATTGGGATGGAGACACACTGGTTGTAACAACGACCAACTACTCCTCGCATGCGACGTTCCGCGGTATTTCATCTGAGAATATGACAGTCACTGAGCGGTTTACGCGCGTTGGACCGCAAACGCTCAATTATGCAGTGACCATCGATGATCCCACAACCTATACCAAGCCGTGGACGGTCATGATTCCATTGATGGGTACGACGGATGCGGTCTATGAGTACGCGTGCCACGAGGGAAACATCGGGATGGATGGGATTCTTGCCGGACACCGTGCGGAGGAGCGTGAGCTGGCCACTGGTAGTAAATAACAGTCGTCATTTCTGCAGTCGCATGTGGTGTTGTTTCTGCCTAGGCCGACAACCGGATCCGTATTGCTATGCCAATGAGGCTAGCTAAGTCGGTCGGCGGTTGGTTGGTGACGTTGCGCGTTCTTTAAGGATTTCCAAATGAAGGTTTGTGTCGTTGGAGCTGGAGCGATCGGTGGCTACATGGCCGTTCGTATTGCCAAGGCGGGACATGACGTATCAGTCATTGCCCGAGGCCCACATCTCGCGGCCATTCGGACGCATGGTCTGAAACTGGTCGAGGCGGACCAAGAACTTGTGGTAACTAATCTGTCTGCGACGGACAATATTTGTGAGCTCGGTCCGCAGGACGTTGTCCTCCTGGCCTTAAAGGCACATCAGATTGAAGCGGTGGTCGGCGACCTTTCAGTTCTCTTAGGACCTAAGACAGTTCTGGTAACGCTACAGAATGGGATTCCATGGTGGTATTTCCAGAAACTTGATAGTCCCTACTCGGGCCGTGTTGTCAAGACGGTCGATCCGAATGGCGTGCTCTTCAATAAAATCGATCCTGATCGCATTATTGGGTGCATTGCGTATCCGGCAGCTACGATTGCTGAGCCGGGTGTGATTAAGCATGTTGAGGGGAACCGGTTTCCTGTCGGTGAATTGGATGGAAGTGAGTCAGACCGTGTTAATCAGGTGTCCGCGTTATTTACCGAGGCAGGATTAAAAGCGCGGGTCTTAACGGATATTCGTTCTGAAATTTGGTTGAAGCTGTGGGGGAACTTAACCTTTAATCCAATCAGTGCTGTGACGCATGCGACACTGGTGGATATTTGCCAGTTTCCACTTACACGCACGTTGGCTGCGGCCATGATGACGGAAGCCCAAAGCATTGGTGAGCGATTGGGAGCTGGATTTCGCGTTCCGATGGAGCGTCGGATAGCCGGGGCCGAAAGTGTCGGGAAGCATAAGACATCGATGTTGCAAGACGTTGAAGTAGGGAAACCACTCGAGATTGACGGCATGCTTGGCGTGGTTGTTGAGTTGGCGGAGATGACCGAGGTGGATGTGCCGACGTTGCGGGCCTTGTACGCGTGCGTGAGTTTGCTTAATAAAACAATTCAGGACGAAGAGATCTACATCAAAGGTAAGCGGAGGGAGTGATGAAAGCGTTGGACGGTGTACGTGTACTGGATATGACTCATGTCCAATCAGGTCCAACCTGCACCCAGCTACTTGCATGGTTTGGTGCGGACGTGATTAAAGTCGAACGACCAGGGTCTGGAGATGCGACGCGTGGACAGCTTCGGGACGTACCCAATGCCGATAGTCTGTATTTCACGATGCTCAACGGGAATAAACGGAGTATTACCCTGAATACGAAATCAGACCAAGGCAAGAAAATTTTTATAAGATTAATCGCCTCGTGTGATGTACTGACGGAGAATTTCGCACCTGGG
>DTWD01000411.1 GCA_012963185.1 Acidobacteriota bacterium | reverse complement strand
GTCGGTCGCTTACGGAAGCAGATGCAGGACGCATCAGATGAAGAATTCTACGAACGTGCGGCTCACTATCGGGATGCTATCCGTACGGTAGAAATGCTGCAGAATCGTCAACAGAAAATGGCGACGACTCAGTTGAATAATCGCGATGCGTTTGGGATAAAACTTGGTTCTCAAGGAACGGTCGTGCAGGTGTTCCAGGTACGGAATGGACGTGTGGTTGAGCGAATTGAACTTGTTGCGGATGAAGTTGCCATGGCGACAGAACAAGAGTCTGACATTGTTCAGACGGCAATCCAGCAGTTTTACTCGGTTCATGAGGTTCCGGGCGAGGTGCACGTGCCGGTTGATGTCAATCTTCACGATCGTGAGGCCATCGAAACGTTTTTGGCATCTCGTGCGGGCCGACGAGTCAAAGTGTTCCAGCCAAAAAGAGGAGACAAGCGCGGGTTGCTTGACCTTGCCATTCGTAATGCTGAACTTTCGTATGGCTCTCGTTATAGCGAAGAAACTTCAGTTGATCTGGCCGCGTTGAAGGAACTTCAAGCTGTATTAGCGTTGCCGATATTGCCGCATCGAGTCGAGTGTTTTGATATTTCAACAATTCAGGGGCGAGATACAGTAGGTTCGATGGTTGTTTGTGACGATGGGCGAATGAGACGAAGTGAATATCGAAAGTATCGGGTACGTGGGCTTGGTTTTGTTGAACAGGAATTGTCAGATAGATCGATTCGCGATGTTATAGAACGTGATGTTGTCGGAGAAGGAGGGGCAGTTCCTCCAAAGCCGGATGACTTTGCCGCCATGGAAGAAGTCGTGTTTCGTCGATATCGCCGATTGCTTGATGAAGGAGGACCTTTTCCTGATCTCGTGGTGATTGATGGAGGAAAAGGACAGTTGACAGCGGCGTACCGAGCGTTTCAAAAGTTGGGCTTGGCGAATCTTGTAGCAGTGGGAATTGCGAAGAAGCAAGAGGCGCTATACGTGAGGACGGTGTTAGAACCTATTCTTCTGCCCCGGCACAGCCCAGCGCTTCAGCTGATACAGCGTGCGCGTGACGAAGCCCACCGATTTGCACTTGCTTATCACCGTCGTGCGAGAACGAAGCGGAATCTGCAATCCGAGATTGAGCGAATTCCGGGGATAGGAGCTAGACGTCGTAAAGCATTACTCAAGCAATTCGGCAGCGTAACAAATATTCGCCGGGCATCCCGAGAGGAGTTACAGCCAGTTATTGGCGGAAAGTTAGCTAATGTTGTGATTGAGTATTTTATGAAACTCCCAGCGAAGCGTTCTTGAGTAATAGAAGAACGGCCAGTCCGCTTGCCGTTGAGCTATTGCTACCGTATCCTTAGCAGTTGTTGGATGCGATATCGGGCAACGCCTCTTTGGTTTTCTTTTTCTTAGATTTTTCTTTCACTGAAAACGGGTCGTGTCATATTTCGACGGCTACTCGACTTGATGCTTCTGCAGCGAAGTGTTTAGGTTTTCCCGCGTTGAATCCTCCGGTTCATATTAATTCCACTAGCGCGGCAGTCGTTCTTCTGGTGGTAATTACCACACTCAGTGCGCAGAGCATAGAGTTTCATAGTATTTTCTGACAGTTGATATTTGAGGCTGTCGAGGTGCTGCTCTTCAAAATGAGTTGTGAATATGAGTATTAACCAACCGAAGCCGCGCGTTGTGTCAGGGATGCGTCCTACCGGCAAACTTCATTTGGGACATTTGGTAGGTGCGCTTAGTAAATGGACAGAGCTTCAGTCTGATTATGATTGCATGTATTTCGTAGCGGACTGGCATGCTTTGACTAGCGATTATTCCGATACGGGACAGGTGACGCAAAATGCTTACGACAATGTAGCGGACTGGATCGCTGCGGGTATAGATCCTGAACGCTGCACATTGTTTATCCAGTCGCTTGTTCCTGAACATGCAGAGCTTTACTTGTTGTTGCAGATGGTCGTGCCTATACCATGGTTGGAACGTGTTCCGACTTATAAAGAACAGATTGACCAGTTGGCAGAACGTGATCTGTCTTCGATAGGGTTTCTTGGGTACCCGTTACTTCAAAGTGCGGATGTCGTGGTTTATCGCGCGCAGTATGTACCAGTGGGTGATGATCAGGTGCCACATTTGGAACTGACACGCGAAGTTGTTCGCCGGTTCCATCAATTCTTTGGAGAGGTCTTCGTAGAGCCACAGCCACTATTAACGACGGTCCCAAGGCTACCTGGACTCGATAACCGAAAGATGTCCAAGAGTTATGGCAATACGATTGATTTATCAGACGATGATTTGACGGTGCGAAAAAAAGTCATGCAAATGTACACCGACCCGAAGCGTGTCCGGGCGGATACCCCTGGCACTGTTGAAGGGAACCCTGTTTTTATTTACCACGATGCTTTTAACTCTGACCTGGCTCAGGTAGAAGATT
>DTWD01000410.1 GCA_012963185.1 Acidobacteriota bacterium | reverse complement strand
GACGTGAAACCACCGCCTTGGATCATAAAGCTAGGAATTACGCGATGGAACACCGTGCCCTCATAAAAGCCGTCGTTGGCATACTGGAGGAAATTGTCAACTGAAATAGGTGCCTTGTCTTGGTCAAGTTCAATGGTAATACTGCCAAGACTGGTATCCATCACGACCACTGGGTTTTGGGCCGAGGCTGTACCGGTTCCAAATGTTATAACCAATGCAACTCCTGTTATTACGGCGCGAAACGACATAATGACTGCTCCTTGCGGTCTCGCGCGACCGCGTTCACAACAATAGGCTAGCTGGATCTCATATATTAATCTGTAGAATTAACGTTCGGTATTTTGTTCGACTGGGTATGCGAGGTGTATGTGCCTCGGTTGCCGGTGTTACTGCCAAATCGTTCCGAGTATGCATAATCTAATAAATCCTGTCCACCTTCAGTGTCCATGAGTCTTTTAGAGAAACTTCGTTCTCAGCCGGGATGGCAAGATGATGACCCCACGGTCAGAATCGAAGCCGTGCGGAGATTACCAGAGGACGATAAAACAGACAGCGTCCTGTCGGACGTTGTGCGCAGCGATGTTGATGACAGGGTCCGGCGTGCGGCCGTTGAACGGATAACTGACCTTAAGGCGTTGATATTACTTACTCAAGACTCCAACGTACATGCTGATACTCGGAGTCTAGTAGTGGCTGCAGTGCGCGAAGCAGTAATTCGTATGAACATCACGGATGGCTGGTCTGTGCCTCTTGCGGCGTTGACCGATGAACGAGACCTTGGCCTGGTTGCCAGGTTGGCTGAAACAGAAAGCGTCGGTCTTGCAGCAATCGAACGAGTTGAGAACGACAAAACACTTGGGGCTGTTGCTCGAAAGGCCAAGCACCTAGTTGTGGCACTGGAGGCCGTCCGGCGGTTACAAGACCGCTCTGAACTCATCGCAGTCGCTATTAAAGCCGATGATAAGGCAATTGCGTTGGCCGCGTATGAACAGTTGACAGCTGATGCTAATGTCGACGCGGCCACGTTCGATGAAATTGCACGACGTGCAAAGCAAAAGGGAATTGCTCGGCTTGCTCGAGAGGCGCAACATGCGGATGGCCTGCCGGTTGAAGAGGAAACAACTGCGGCTGACCGAGCACGTGTGTTGTGTGACGATATCAATCAACTGGCTCAAAGTATCTCCGCGCTTGATGAAGGACGCTACCAACTCAACACGCTAGTGGAGACATGGTCGATGCTTGACGGTCCGATCGACGAGGATCTTGCTCAGCGCTTTGTATCCGGTCGGCGCGCCGTTGAAGACCGGCTATTGGCGCTTGATGCGGAATCCGCGCAGGCCACTCGTATCGCGGAGCGCCGTTCAGTGGCTGAATTGGCACGGGTGGAACTATGTGTGCGGCTTGAACGACTCGCAGGTAAGGATTCGCTCGAAGAACTTCAGGCCGTGCTAAAAGAATGGGCGTCGCTTCAGGCTCCAGACCACACCGACACAGAAGTACAGGTATCCATAGCTGGTCTTTCTGAACGATTCCGCGTAGCGGTCGAGGCTTTCGAAGAACGGCACCGTAGTTTCTTATCGGCTTGTGAACAACTGAAAGTACTTGAGGAAATCCTGCCTGCAATGGAGCAGCTCGTTTTGACTGGTGACCTAGGGACTCTTGACAAACAGTGGTCACTACTCGACAAGCGTTGGCATGCTGCGGCCGAGAGTCTCGACGGCTTAAATCCTGGGAATAGGACGGTTACGGCGCTATTGGGTCGCAAACAGAGTGTTGACGAGGATCGTGAAAGTATTCGTGATGAAGCGAAGCGTTTGCATGCAGAGAAAGTTCGTAGGAACCTCAGTCGTGTCCAGAAATTTATCAAAAGCATTGATGTGGCAGTTAAGAACGAAGGCCTATTATTGCCTGATGCTGAGCGGCATTTACGGCAGGCACGCCAATTGATTCAGTCATTACCGATTCTACCTACGCGTCGTGACCGGGAAGTTCTTGAGAAGGCACTCCGTGAAAACACGGCTCTTCTGCTCGGACGGGTTCGGGAACTACGTGATTTTGCTGATTGGCAGCAATGGGCGAACGTTGGTATTCAGGAAGAACTGTGTGGGCGGATGGAGAAGTTGGCAACACCATTGGAAGGTGTGGCGCCACTTGACGAAGCGACTGTTGCTAAGACATTTCGAGAACTGATGAAACAGTGGCGCGCAGCGGCTGAGGTGCCTCGCGATAAGGGTCAGAAGTTATGGAAGCGTTTTAAGAAAGCCCATGACCTTGTTTTCCCTCGATGCGATGCGTTCTTTACTGTTCAGAAAGCCGAACGTAAAAAGAATCGCGAGCAGCGTCTGGCCTTGGTTG
>DTWD01000409.1 GCA_012963185.1 Acidobacteriota bacterium | reverse complement strand
ATATCCGGGTCACACTACCTGAGCACCCGTCCCGTTGACCGGCCCAACATATCGGTCACTAGTCAAGCTATGACTTAAAAATGCGTCCTCAATTGCGGTCGCAACATGTTCAGCCAAGGTGTCCGAGTCGGCAAAGGCAACCACGCTTGGTCCTGAGCCTGATATCGAACATCCGAGTGCACCAGCATCAAGTGCTGCTTTTTTTACAGTGGCATAGCCGGGAACCAGTGGCGCACGGACTGGTTCGACTAATGCATCGCTGATGCTGCGGGCAAAAAGAGCCAGGTTTTCTTGGTGAAGCGCCGTCACGAGCGCTGCCACGTTACCGAGATTCTGGACAGCTTGATCAATCGTGTAGTGGCGCTCTGCGACCAACCGCCGCGCCTCAGCAGTCAGTACCTCTGTGTGCGGATGCACAACAACTACTCGCAGAGCCGTCGGAACCGGCAGCGAGATCACATCGAGAGGATCAGAGGTGCGGATCAAAACAATGCCGCCGAACACAGACGGTGCGACATTATCGGCGTGAACAGTTCCGGATGCAGCTGCTTCTCCGTGCAATGCGCAATTGACGATATCGTGCTTCGACAACATGTCCCCAAAAAGCGCATTGACTGCGACCGCACCCCCGACGCTACTAGCTGCAGAACTGCCCAACCCGCTGCCAAGAGGCATTTGCTTGTGCAACCAGAGCCGAACACCCCGACCCCGTATGCCAAGCCGATCCATTGCCGCCGCTGCCGAAATGCCGACGACATTTTCTTTAGGATCAGTGCTTAATGAGTCAGCACCCGTAACTTTAACGATCTCAACACCGGACGAAGCAGAAATCTCCGCTTCGACGAGATCTCCTGGTCGCTGAAGTGCAAGCCCGAGAACGTCAAATCCCGGGCCAAGATTGGACGCGGTCGCCGGCGCAAAAACTTTTACACGTTCGCTCATACAAAGATTACTCCCGACACCTTCAAGAACTCCGACCTGACGTATCTCTGTTTAATCGCATATCGAGACGCTCCCGAATCAACTTTCGTTGTTTACAATGCACCACGTAAATCTATACGCTGAAGTGTCGGCACCCTCTCTTAAACGCTGGCCTACCGTTACGCATTAAAGCGTAACAGGAGGATTCGTGATGCGTCTGGAAATTCGTCATTGGCTTCGCACCGTTCCAGCAGTCCTCTTTCTCGGATCGGTGTTTACTCTCGGCTGCAGTTCAAGCAGTAATCAGCTACCCGCTATTGTTACCAAGGCAATCGCCCACCATGGAGGCGAACTCTACGAAGCCTCGCACATCTCCATGACGATTACTTCCCTTTCTGGTGGTTTCAATATTGAAGTCACCCGTGACGGTGGTACTTTCGAATACATCGTGACCAATCCTGCCACTGACACACGTCCGGAACGAAAAGTTCGTCTGACGAACGAGCGCGTGACGGAATGGCACGATGGGGTGGAAATCGAGCTTGATGAAGAAGGCGAGCGGCGCGCGCGAGCTTTTGTCGACGCCCGTGTCTTTTTTCCACTCCTGCCCTACACCCTCAAGGGAGGTGATATCCAGTTTGAAGACAAAGGAATCGACACTTGGTATGGGCGCGAGCTACAGCGCGTTAAGGTTACTTTCGCCGCTGGCACAAGTAATGATGCCGACGACGCCTATACCTTTTGGTTTGATCCCGAAAGCGGACGCGTGGAACAGTTCGGCTACGACTTTGACAATGGCCTTCGATACCGGAAAGCGACCGCATTTAACCGGGTCAGTGGCATGCTATTTTCAGATCAAGAGAACTACGCCGTGGACGGTGGAAAAATCCCAGTCGATACGCTCAGCCAAGACTATGTCGAGTCGGAGATGCGCTTATTGTCAACGGTGATCATTAGTAACGTAGAAGTAGAACCTCTCTAGTCAAAAATCCCAAGCTCTAGTTTCGCCGCATCCGTCATCCGATCTTTGTCCCAGGGCGGTTCCCAGACCAAGTCAACACGAGCATCATTGACGCCATCAATCGATTTAACTTTCCCCTGCACTTCAGCAGGTAGCGTGATGGCTGCTGGGCACCCGGGAGCGGTCAGGGTCATTTGAATTACGGCGAGTCCCGTCGCATCGACCCCAATGTCGTAGATTAATCCGAGCTCGTAGATATTGACCGGTATTTCCGGATCAAAAACCGTTACGAGCTGATCGACAATTTTGGGTTTTAACTCAAGAGTCTTGGCTTCGTCAATCTCTATCGGAGTCGCCGGTTCAGCCGGCGGTGTTGCTGGTTCAGTATTAGATTCATCGGTCAGTGCACTCGTATCAAACATTGACGATGTAGACGTCCCCGGATCCGCTGGCGCACCCGTTGTAGCGATAGGTGCTGTCGGCATTTTTGCGGTAGGTACTTTTCCGGAATCAGAGACCTCGTTGTCAGCATCGCCCACGTTGAGCGGCGGTGGTACATCATTAAGATTAAGAATCCCCATTACTCCGTCCTATTCCGTTGTTACAACATCACGCCGGTCTTCAACCGCAGCTCGTAGTGTATGCCATGCGAGACTGGCACATTTCACGCGGGTCGGATAGTCACGCACTCCAGCAAAAACTGCTAGCTTGCCAAGCGCCTCGTCATCATCAGCAACGTCTCCGTCCGTCACAAGATTTAAAAACCGGTTAGACAGTTCACGGGTCTCCACAAGGGTTTTCCCTTTGACAGAATCCGTCATTAATGACGCTGACGCTTTTGAAATCGCACAACCAGATCCCTCGAAGCGAACATCGGTGATCGTGTCACCATGTAGGTTGACGTACACGGCGATCTTGTCACCACAGAACGGATTGAACCCGTCGGCGTGACGGTCAGCGCCAGCAAGTTCCCCAAAGTTATGGGGATGTTTATTGTGGTCAAGAATAACCTCTTGGTAGAGATCTCGTAGTTCGCTCATACAGTAAAAGTCTCTCTAACATGTTCAAGTGCTTTTACCAATGCGTCAATCTCCTCGTGAGTGTTGTACATCGCAATCGACGCACGAGCGGTTGCCGGTACGCCAAATCGATCCATGACGGGTTGGGTGCAATGATGCCCCGTGCGAATCGCAACACCGTCAGAATCCGCAATCGTACCGATGTCATGCGGGTGCGCACCGTCCATGACAAACGAGAGAATGCTCGCTTTCTTCGGGGCGGTCCCAATTAACTGCAGACCCTTCACCTCCGACAATGCATTCGTTCCATACGCGAGTAAATCGGCCTCGTGGTGACCAATCCCTTCAAGCCCAACACGAAGCAAGTAATCAACGGCGGCACCAAGACCGATGGCGCCCGCGATGTGGGGCGTGCCCGCCTCAAACTTGTGTGGTAACTCGGCATAGGTTGTTTTCTCAAACGTGACGGACCGAATCATGTCCCCGCCCCCCTGATAGGGAGGCATTTGTTCAAGTAGCGACTCACGGCCATACAGCACGCCGATCCCAGTCGGTCCATAGAGCTTGTGACCGGTAAACACGTAAAAATCACAGTCAAGAGCCTGAACGTCAACTGGCATGTGATAAATCGATTGCGAACCATCGATGAGTACTGGCACACCACGTGCATGCGCCATGCGAACGATCTCTTGTACCGGATTGACAGTGCCAAGAGAGTTTGACAAGTGAACGACAGCCACAAGGCGTGTTCGGGGACTAATTAACCGCTCAAACTCATCAAGCTGCAGTGTCCCGTGGCCGTCAATGGGCGCCACACAAAGTCGGGCGCCGACCTGCTTGCATAACAGCTGCCACGGAACGATGTTGGAATGGTGCTCCATGTGCGTGATGAGCACTTCATCGCCTGGGCCTAGATTTTGCCGGCCATAACTTTGCGCAACCAAGTTGATACTTTCTGTCGAATTACGGGTGAAAATAATTTCGTGGGCTGCGCGGGCATTAAGTAACCCCTGCACTTTTTCTCGCGCGAGGTCATACGCCGCCGTCGCCTCTTCACTGAGTAGATACACGCCTCTATGGATGTTTGCATTTCCCGTGGCGTAGTAGCGCGCTAATGTATCAAGAACTGGCTGCGGTTTCTGAGTTGTTGCCGCATTGTCCAAATAGACCAGCTTCTTCTCACGGATTGAGCGGGACAAAATTGGAAAGTCTTGCCTAATCCGTTGAACATCAAACGCTGACTCAACAACGTTCGCTGTTTCAGCCGAACTCATAGAAACCGCCTTCGCCCGACCCAGGAAGCTGTGCCAGAAGAAGCTCGTCAAGACCCGCACGAATCGACGCGATACCGATACGGTTCAGCAGATCACTCGCAAATGCATGAATCAAAACGCTACGGGCCTGCTTGAGCCCAAGGCCACGGGCACGCAAGTAAAACATTGCATCTGCATCAAGTTGACCAACCGTCGCGCCGTGTGTGCACTTGACATCGTCAGCAAATATCTCCAGTTCAGGCTTCGTGTTGATCTGCGCATCCTCTGACAACAGCAATGTCTTGTTCGTCTGCTTTGCATCTGTTTTCTGTGCATCGATCGCGACAACAATCTTTCCGTTGAAAACCGCGTGAGCCTGATCGTCCAATATGCCCTTGTAAAGTTCATGACTCTCGCAGTGCGGTTTCGCGTGATGAATGGTGGTGTGGTTGTCTACTAACTGTTGCTGATTCGCAATGTAGAGTCCATTCAGGGTGCAACTGACTCCTTCACCATCAAGAATCGCCATGGTGTCATTCCGGACAATATTCCCGCCAAGCGTAATGGTGTGCGACGAAAAGTTTGCGCTGCGGCTGAGCCGTAAATGCATGTGCCCAATGTGATAGGCCGCTGATGCTTCTCGCACAAGTTTGTAGTGGTCGATTACTGCATTTGCTCCGCCAATAACCTCAGTAACAGCATTCGTTAAATACGGAGTATTTCCCTCTCCACCGTAATTCTCAACAAGACGAATCTCGCTGTTCTCTTCGACCGCAATCAAGATACGCGGATGCGTCATAGGGTATTCCGTCGTATCCGAATCCGTAGATCTTGGAGTGGTTACAAAAAGCACCTGAATCGGACTATCAACAACAACATTCGCTGCCACATGCACAAAAACACCATCCCCAAAAAGAGCCGTGTTCAGTGCGGCAAAGGCTGCTGAGTCAGAATGAATGTCAGCGCCCTTACCAAGGTATTGCTCGACGACCGGGTTGCCGGGCGACGAATTGAGAACGTTCGCAAGGCTTTCAACTACAACGCCGTCTGGCAACTCTGCCACCGATGACAAGGCCGCCTGATAGTGTCCGTTGACAAACACGATCGTTGGCCATCCACCAAGAGAACCAGTCACGTTGAATGGCGCTAGTTCCTCGTTAGTCAGTGCGACCGCATGACCAGAAACAAATGTTGTGTCCGCAATCGGGCGCACGTTCGTGAAACGCCATTCCTCAGAGCTAGTCGTTGGAAGACCGTTTGCTGCAAATCGATCGAAAGCAACGCGCCTCAGGTCAGCGATCGCTGCTGGCCCAGCATGGTCACGCTGAATTTGTTCGAAGGCGTTGGTATAGGAGGCTGAAGCTACAAGTTGCGTCATTAGATCTTCCTACGAGCCAACCGTTTCAGTTACCCCTTCAATCCAGCTATAACCTTTGTCTTCGAGTTCTAGGGCCAACTCCTTGCCTCCAGATTTAACGATGCGACCTCCTGACAACACGTGTACGAAATCTGGAACGATGTAGTTCAACAGTCGCTGATAGTGCGTAACTATGACCGTCGCGCGTTCAGCATTGCGCATCGCGTTAACACCTTTGGAAACAATCCTTAAGGCGTCAATGTCGAGCCCGGAATCCGTCTCGTCCATAATGGCCAATTTCGGTTCGAGAACTGCCATCTGGAAAATCTCATTGCGTTTCTTCTCGCCACCTGAGAAGCCCTCATTCACGGGACGATTCATCAAGTCCTGATCGATCTCAAGAATGCTCATCCGCTCCTTAACAAACGCCATGAAGTCCATAGCGTCTAGCTGGGATTCACCACGATGCTTGCGAACCTCATTAAGAGCGGCCTTCAGTAGATAAGCGTTGTTGACGCCTGGAATTTCAACCGGATACTGAAACGCGAGAAAAACACCTTCCCGCGCCCGCTCTTCCGGTTCCATCTCAAGAAGGTCCCGACCTTGAAAAGCGACTGCACCTTCCGTGACAGCAAATTCCTCTCGGCCAACAAGCACTGCTGCAAGGGTGCTTTTCCCAGATCCATTCGGACCCATAATGGCGTGCACTTCGCCCGCCTTTACCGATAGATTGATCCCCTTAAGGATTTCTTTGTTACCGACCGTAGCGTGAAGATTACTGACTTCTAACATTCGTTAAATCTTTTCTATTGCGTGCATGCGCGGTGATCAACCGACACTACCCTCAAGACTGACACCGAGAAGTTTCTGCGCCTCAACCGCAAATTCCATCGGCAACTCACGGAACACTTCCTTACAAAACCCATTCACAATCATGTTGACAGCATCTTCAGTTGAAAGCCCTCGCTGTCGACAGTAAAAGATCTGGTCTTCTCCAATCTTTGACGTTGACGCTTCGTGTTCGACCTGAGAGGACGTATTCCGGACTTCAATATATGGAAATGTATGAGCTCCACACTGGTCACCAATGAGCAATGAATCACACTGGGAGAAATTACGAGCGCCCTTGGCATTCTTCCCAATACGCACCAAACCACGATAAGTGTTTTGTCCTTTACCGGCCGAAATGCCTTTTGACACTATCGTGCTCCGAGTGTTTTTACCTAAGTGCAGCATCTTCGTCCCAGTATCTGCCTGCTGATAGTTATTCGTAACAGCGACCGAGTAGAACTCACCAACCGCGTTGTCTCCCTGCAAAATACAACTCGGATATTTCCATGTTATTGCCGACCCAGTTTCGACCTGTGTCCAAGTTATCTTGGCATTGGTGCAGGCCTTGCCGCGCTTTGTTACAAAGTTAAAGATGCCACCTTTGCCATCTTTATCACCTGGGTACCAGTTCTGCACTGTTGAGTATTTAATCGTCGAATCATCAAGCGCAACGAGTTCAACTACCGCCGCGTGTAATTGGTTTTCGTCTCGCATCGGCGCCGTACAGCCCTCTAAATAACTCACGGTCGCACCTTCATCCGCCACCAACAATGTCCGTTCGAACTGACCGGTCTGAGCAGCGTTGATTCGAAAATAGGTCGACAGTTCCATCGGGCACTTAACACCCTTTGGTATATACGCAAACGACCCGTCAGAAAAGACAGCTGAATTAAGAGCTGCGTAGAAATTATCAGAGGCTGGTACAACCGAGCCAAGGTATTTACGGACAAGCTCAGGATGGTCCTGCACTGCCTCAGAAAACGAGCCGAAAATTATGCCCATGTCTGCTAGCTTGTCCTTGAAAGTCGTCGCCACCGAGACAGAGTCAAAGACGGCGTCAACCGCCACGCCAGACATCATTTTTTGCTCATCAAGTGGAATTCCAAGCTTGTCAAATGTCGCTTTAATTTCTGGGTCAAGATCATCAAGGCTCTCAAGTTTCGCCTTCTGTTTCGGCGCAGAGTAATAAATAATGTCTTGGAAATTAACCGGCGGAAACGTCACGTTGTGCCACGATGGCGGGGTCAATGTCTGCCACAAATGGAACGCTTTCAAACGCCATTCCAATAACCAGTCTGGTTCCTGCTTTTTGGTCGAAATCAGTCTAATAATGTCTTCATTTAACCCTGGTGCAATCGCTTCTTGTTCGACATCGGTTACAAAACCATACTTATAGTCTTGATTTGCTAGTTCTTCGATGTTGTCAGTCGAGGTCGCCATACAAAACTCCGCGGGCCGTAGCCAATTTATATAGCCGACCAAAATGGTCGCATATTCAATGCTACTCAACTTCTACTTGTAACTGCAACTACCCAAGGTAATTACCAACGAAGAGCTAGGCTCGCATTGAGCGACGGGCCGGCCCGATCCACCCGACCGCACACACGGCCACGACCCCTACTAAGTTGTACCAAAGGTAAGAAACATCTGTCACGGTCGCTACGATGCCAACGGTGACCATCCCGCCAATCAGGCCCCAGAACGCATCCCCTGCCGATGCCCGCCGGAATCCAACCGCCAATACAAAAACACCCAACAGCGAGCCATAAAAGTAGGACCCAAAGAGATTGACTACTTCAATCAGGGATCCTAGATTCGTTGCAAACAAGGCTGTTATCGAAGCAAACAGGCCCCAGAAGCCCGTGGCGTATTTCGAAATACTAAGGTAGTGCGCGTCCGACGCCCCTTGCTTAAAATGTCGCTGGTAGAAGTCGATGACTGTTGAGGTTGACAGCGCGTTAAGCTCAGCCGCCGCACTCGACATTGCCGCGGCGAAAATTGCAGCAATGAGTAGCCCGACGAGACCGACTGGAAGATGTGTAGTAATGAAAGTCGGAAAGATATAGTTAACATCGTTGTAAGCCGTATCACCGGTCACATCTCGCACAAGCGCGAACGCTTTGCCACGGATCTCTTCGAGTTGGTGGTCGTATTCGACAAATTGTGCCGTGGCCGTACGCGTGCCCAGTTCGTCGCCGGTCTGTCGGGCTGCACCAACAGCAACGGCGGCCTTACGACGCCCTTTGTGCACTTGCTCAAATTCTCTTTCTAAAATTTCATAGTCTCCGCGTCGAACACTTTGCTCTATCTGTTCACGATGCACCTCGTTAAATAGCAGCGGCGGTTGGGTAAAGAGATAAAAACAAAAAACCAGCACACCCATCATTAAGATTAGTACCTGTAATGGAATTTTCGCGAACGCGCTCATCAGTAACGCATGCTTAGCTCCGCGTACAGAATCCGCTGATAAATAGCGCTGTACCTGGCTCTGGTCACACCCAAAGTATCCCAATGCGAGAAACAAGCCCCCGATCATGCCAGACCAAAACGTGTAGGTCTCGTTAAGATCAAACGTAAAGTCAATCGCCTGAAGTCGACCAACAGCGCCGGCGACGTGCAAGGTAGGCTCGACACCAATATCGGCTGGCAAGCCGGTGATTAAGGCAATAATCGCTGCGGTAACTCCAACCAAAATAATGACCATCTGCTTGACGTCCGCCCAAGCCACCGCCTGCACTCCACCGAGCATGGTGTAAATAGTCGTGGGAATACCAATTGCCAAAATCGTGAGCGGTAAACTCCAACCCAAGGCGATTGACAAAATCACAGCCGGCGCGGCCACAATCACACCAGCACTAAGACCGCGGGAGACGAGAAACAATAAACTCGCCAACACACGCGTTCGGACATCAAAGCGCCGCTCTAGGTACTCGTAGGCCGTGTAGACCTTGGCTCTATGGAAAAACGGTACTAGCGTGACTGACAAAATAATCATTGCCAGGGGCAAGCCAAAGTAGAACTGGACGAACCGCATCCCATCGGTCGCCGCTTGGCCTGTAGTGCCAACGAGAGTAATCGCACTCATCTGGGTAGCCATTACAGACAATCCTGCCGCCCACCACGGAAGCGACCGAGACGCCAAGAAATACCCTTCAATGGCATGCGTCCCTTTTGCTCGCTTGATCCCGTCATACAGAATCCAAGCAAGATAACCAGAGATGATTGCCCAATCTATAAAGTGCACGACTCTTCCATTAGGCAAAATGCCGAGAGAGTAGCCACAAAGCCACAAGAACTATCGCCTGCACGACCACCACCGCAATGTAAGTCTTGGTCACGTAATCAGTATCGCAGACGTTCCACTGAAATAACGACGTGTGCTCACTAAACCGGAAACCCACGCCCTATTCACGATACGTCTGTATCCGAGGTAATCTAATTTAACTTCCTATGAGCAAAATTACTGCTTCCGATTCGTCCATCTCGACAAAACCTCTACCACTAGCCAAGGTCTTACTGGGCATAGTGGCTGTTATCGCGTTAGCCGGCCTCGGTCGCCAATTCGGACTTTTCCTGGAACGCTTTGCGGTCTGGGTCGACAACCTTGGCTCGCTCGGTCCTTTCGCCTTTATCGCCGGTTATGCGGCCGCGACGCTCGCTTTTGTCCCCGGCTCTGTCCTGACACTGGCTGGTGGTGCGATCTTTGGCCTACTCAACGGTAGTATCTATGCATTAACCGGAGCCACTCTCGGAGCCACGCTTTCTTTCCTTCTCGCCCGTTATGCCGCCCGTGAGGCAGTTGAACGTCGTCTTGAAGGCAACCCACGTTTTCAAGCCATTGATCATGCGGTTGGTCAGCGGGGACTCAAAATAGTGCTGTTACTGCGTCTATCCCCGATTTTTCCCTTTAATCTTCTGAACTATGCGCTGGGTCTGACCAAGATCCCACTAAAGTCGTATCTTTTTGCATCGATCGGGATGCTGCCAGGCACTGTGCTTTATACGTATTCGGGCCTCATTATCGGTGATGTTGCCAGACTTGCCGGTGGAACCGATCCGGAACGAGATGTGGCGTACTACGCCGTAGTTGTTCTGGGATTGCTGGCAACCATCCTCGTCTTAGCTACCATCACACGCACAGCAAAACAAGCACTGAACGCGGCTGGCGTTGACGCCAAACCTATCGACTCAACCGCGAAATAAACCGCGTGTTATTCCAAGTTGCGCCTAACCAACCCTGCCGGATAGAATTCTCCCGGCCTCACGGTCTCTCCGTCGTCTGGAAAACACTGTGGCCACCGATAAAAAAGATTACGTACAATTGCGCACCCCGCACAAATTACCTTTGACCGAGCGGGAACGTTGTAAGTGACGCTGTAGGAAAGGAATCACGACGTTGGCTGACGTGACGACCACAGATGAAGCCGTCCAAGAGGCGGCCGACCACGGGCACGAGGAGCACGGGCATGACGAAGGATTCTGGCGAACTTACGTCTTCTCGGTAGACCACAAAGTTATCGGCATCCAATACGCCATAACCGGACTGGTCTTTTTACTGTTCGGCTTTACGCTCATGATGCTGATGCGCTGGCAGATCGCCTATCCGGGTGAACCTATCCCGCTGATCGGCCAGTGGTTGGGAGACGAACGGGCGCCTCAGGGCATCATGCTTCCAGAGTTCTACAACCAACTCGGCGCAATGCATGGCACCATCATGGTGTTTCTCGGCGTCGTGCCGCTTGCCGTGGGAGGCTTCGGCAACTTTGTTCTCCCGCTTCAAATTGGTGCGCCAGATATGGCGTTTCCCAAACTGAACATGGCGAGCTACTGGGTATTCTTCGTCGGTGGCGTCGTCATGTTCGCCAGCTTCTTTGTGCCTGGTGGCGCCGCCAACTCCGGCTGGACTTCCTACGCCCCGCTCTCAGTGTTCGCAACAACCGGACAAACGATGTGGCTCTTGGGCATGGTGTGCCTCATCACGTCGTCGCTCCTCGGGTCTGTCAACTTCATCGTCACGACGATCCAGCTACGCGCGCCCGGTTTGAGCTTCATGCGCCTGCCGTTCTTCGTCTGGACGCAGTTGGTCACCGGGTTCTTGCTGCTGCTCGCGTTCCCACCACTGGAAGCGGCCGGCGTGTTGCAGTTGATGGACCGTGTTGCTGGTACAAGCTTCTTTATGCCGAGTGGTCTCGTCTACGCCGATGCAGCGTGGGAAGCGAGCGGTGGCGGCAGTGTGTTGCTGTGGCAGCACCTTTTCTGGTTCCTCGCGCATCCGGAGGTGTACGTCCTGATTCTCCCAGCGATTGGTATCGTCGCCGAAATTGTCGCCAACAACACCCGCAAGCCACTCTGGGGCTACCGCGTGCTGGTCGCATCACTCATCTTCCTCGGCTTTATGTCGTTCATCGTCTGGGCGCATCACATGTTCCTGACAGGCATGGGGACGACGATGAGCGCCTTCTT
>DTWD01000408.1 GCA_012963185.1 Acidobacteriota bacterium | reverse complement strand
GAAAGCTCGTCTTCGGAAATCAATGTTGTGTGCACCAATGTCGTTTATAGAAGGTTGGGCACACTATGCGGAGCAAATGGTTCTTGACGAAGGCTTCGAGCATGGAAACGCAGAAATTCGACTTGGCCAGTTGGCAGAAGCGTTAACAAGACTCGCACGAACAATTGTTGGCATCAGGCTCCATACCGAAGATCTTTCTGTTGAGCAGGGGGTACGGTTCTTCACGGAAGAGGCTTATCTTGAAGAAGGAACAGCACGACAAGAAGCAGAGCGTGGTACGTTTGATCCAGGCTACGTCCTGTACGCGTTGGGGAAGCAGATGATGGTGAAGTTGCGAGCTGACGCTGAAGAGGCTGCAAAAACAGCGGGCCGCGGAGAAGGGTTTTCTTTGCAGCGTTTTCACGACAAAATTTTGGGCCATGGTTCCGTGCCATTTTGGATGCATAGGGCGTTGCTGGGTAGGAACGAACCGGTCATCGAGTAACCCCGAATGCCTCTCTACGAATACGAATGCAGTGATTGCGCGGGACGTTTCGAGCGCATTCAGAAGTTCTCTGATCCTATCGTGAAGACTTGTCCGACTTGTGGTGGACCTGTCCAAAAGTTGCCGTCATCACCTGCCATCCAATTCAAGGGAACTGGCTGGTATGTGACTGATTACGCAAAAAAAACGAATGCGGGTCAATCGGATGAGGATAGACATGAACCGAGCGGTTCAAAAGAAAGTGACTCAAAACCATCCGACAACGCTGCTTCAACAGATAAAACAAAATCCACCGAGTCGAAGCAAGGGACGACGGTGTCAACTTCGACGCCCTCCGACTCATCCAAGTAATTGTTTGATGAATACCTTGAGTTCTGGTCCAAGCTCGGGTCGTTTGAGTGCAAAGTGTAATACCGCTTTGATGTAACCAAGTTTGGTTCCAGCGTCAAGACGAGTACCCTGAAGAACACACGCGTGAATCGGGCGAACAGAGAGCATCGTTCGTAACGCATCTGTTAGTTGCATTTCTCCATCAGCACCGACCTGAGTTTGCTCAAGTAGTTCGAAGATGTCGGGAGTCAAAATGTAGCGGCCAATGACGGCAAACTCCGAGGGCGCTTTATCTGGATCAGGCTTTTCGACAAGATCGGTAACGCGCAGGACACCATCTCGAACCGGTTCGGCCGCGATAATGCCATAGCGACTCACGTCGCTTCGTGGCACGCGTTCAACCAGCAGTACCGGACCATTAACTTCGGCAAAGACGTTCAGCATTTGCTGTAGCGCTGTAGGCTCAGCATCAATCACATCATCAGGCAATAAGACCGCGAAGGGGCACCTCCCGACAACGTGTCTACCACAAAGCACGGCGTGTCCAAGGCCACGCGGCTGAGCCTGGGGGAGCGACGTCACATCGGCCATGGCGGCTAAAGCACGTAAAGTAGCCAGTAGTTCGGGCTTATCTTTTTCGGTGAGAGCTGCTTCCAGTACGGGATCAGTGCTGAAATGAGAGGCTGTCAGTTTGTTTTCTGGGTTTGTGATTAGTACGACTTGACGAATACCAGCCCGAACAGCTTCCTCAACGCCGTATTGAACAATCGGACGGTCTACGATGGGAAGGAGTTCTTTTGGTAAAACCTTTGTTCCTGGAAGCATCCGGGTTCCAAGCCCAGCTGCTGGAACAAGCAAAGTTGAGACCGTTTGGTTACTTTCCATGCAGCGAGGATCGTATCAAAGGATTAAGATCTTAATTCTGATGCTCGATCCAATACTCCTCCGTGAACAACTTGACGAAGTCCGTAAGCACCTTGCAACGCGAGGGGATGATCTTTCTGACGATCTTGCCCTATTAGCAAAACTGGATACCGAACGTCGTTCTATCCTTCCGGTTCTCGAATCAGCCCGGCGGGCCCGTAAAGATGTGGGTGAGCGGGTTGCCAAGGCAAAACAGAGCGGTGAAGCCGCCAAAGACCTTATTCAAGCGAGTAAGGAGCATGGAGTGGCGATCAAGGAACACGAGGCTCGCCTGGGGGTGGTTGAGGCCCAAAGAGACGAACTATCGCTCACCCTTCCTAATCTTCCGCACGGGAGTGTCCCAATTGGTGTTTCTGAGAAAGACAACGTTGAAGTCCGCCGACATGGCGAACCGATCACATTCGACTTTTCACCGAAGGCACACTGGGACATCGGCCCCGAACTCGGCATCATTGATTTCGAACGTGCCAGAAAACTTGCCGGAGCAAGATTTTCTGTTCTCACTGGAGCAGGAGCACGCCTCAGCCGTGCGCTCATCAATTTCATGCTCGACCTTCATACGACCGAGCATGGTTACACCGAAGTCGAACCACCATTTCTTGCGACGAAGGCAGCGCTAACGGGAACCGGGAACCTACCAAAGTTTGAAGCTGATTTGTTTCGGGTGTCAGGAGATTGGGACCTTTATTTAATCCCGACGGCCGAAGTGCCGCTTTGTAATCTTCATCGCGGGGAGATTCTTGACGGGCGAATGTTCCCTGTGCGCTACGTTGCCTATACACCTTGTTTTCGTAGCGAAGCCGGTTCGCATGGAAAGGATGTTCGGGGATTAATCAGGCAGCACCAGTTCAATAAAGTCGAATTGGTTGCTTACGCGAGGCCTGAAGAATCTTGGGGTGTGCACGAAGCATTGACATTGCATGCGGAGGAAGTACTGAAACGTCTCGGGTTGCCGTATCGTACGATGTTGCTGTGCACTGGCGACATGGGCTTCGCATCGGCAAAGACCTATGATGTTGAGGTTTGGCTGCCTGGGCAGAACGGTTACCGAGAAATTTCTAGTTGCAGCAATACGGAAGCTTTCCAGGCACGTCGAGCCGGTATTCGATTTCGGCGGGAGGGAAAAGGAAAGCCAGAATATGTGCATACGCTGAATGGTTCTGGTGTTGCTGTTGGTCGCGCTTTTCTCGCAATCCTTGAGAACTGTCAGCAACGTGATGGGTCGGTGGTCATCCCGCCGGTGTTACGGTCCTACATGGGCGACCAGGAAGTAATAGAACCAGGGTAGTTATCAGTAACAAGTTGAGATTACGGAGGGATGGCCGAGCGGTTGAAGGCGTCGGTCTT
>DTWD01000407.1 GCA_012963185.1 Acidobacteriota bacterium | reverse complement strand
CCAACGCCCTGTCGGTAACACGCGTCGCATCTGTGCCTCAAAGTTGTCCCATTGTTGCCCTTCAAAGTCATTGAAGATTAGGAAGCCCCCCTTGAGCAGATACGCTCGGAGTGCGTTCGCTTCCTCATCCGTCATAATCCAAAACCCTGGCTCTTGCATCAATGCAACGGGATGCTTGAAAAGCTGGGGATCATCGAGCGTCAGAATCAAGCTGCCGTCAACGCGAGTATTAACCGTGGTGAAATCCTTAAGTAACGTCATTAAATATTGTTCGGCGCGAGGAAACTCATGCAGCCAGAAATTCGGACCGCGCGCAAAAACCGGCACCCCGTGTGTGCCGCCCTGCCAACGCAGCCGGACAAACGTGACCTCGCCCTGGTAGGGCAATTCACGACGTCCCCAATCCCCAAACTGCGACTGCGCTTCGGCCACCGCCACACAGCTAATGGCGATTATTACGAATGTCTTTAATGCTCGCTTCATCGGGACACTCAAGGTTCGGGTCCCTGTCATTCTATTCTGTGCGGACTTACCCGCAGAACGACTGATACACTCATATCTGTGGTGAGTCCCTTTGAGCGCTTTACTATGACCGCCGTCCTGATCTGTCTGTTTGCGCCTGGAATTTCCGCGCAAAACCAGGGTCTGTACCCGGCGCTTCAGCGTCCACCCGCAGACCCTGCTGAAGTCGAGCGGGGGCAGGCTCTCTACGGAATTAACTGCCGAGCTTGTCATGGCGTGGACCTGAGAGGTGGCGACCTCGGAGGCCCAAATCTACTGCGTTCACAGCTCGTGCTCGGCGATTTCGCTGGCGAAGCCATTTGGCCGATCATCCGAGATGGCCAATCGAGTCCTGGCGGTGGAAACATGCCTTCGCAACCCCTTTCTGAGAATGACGCACAGACCATTGTGACCTATATACACAGTGTGCTTTCGACGGCATCCCGTCAGGGCGGTCCCCCGATCGGCGCCGAAATCGAACTCGACATTCTTGTGGGAGATTCGTCGGCAGGACAGCGTTACTTCAATACAATGTGCGGTTCATGTCATTCCGCAACCGGGGATCTGAGCGGTATTGCCACCCGCATTCCGAACGCGAAAGAATTACAGAATACATGGGTGCGCGGCGAAACCCGTGGATCAACACGACCGCCTGTCACGGTGGCCGTAACCTTGCCGTCTGGCGAACACATTGAAGGACACCTTGAGCGATTGAACGACTTTCTTCTCGTGTTGACAACGACAGACGGACAACATCGTTCGTTCAGTCGGAGAGGAGGCGTGCCGCGGATCGAGGTGGATGACCCCCTGGCACGTCACACGGAACTATTACCCCTCTATGCTGACCGCGATATTCACAACGTCACCGCATACCTTGCGACTTTGAAATGACTCTTCCGCAATCACTCCGTTTTGTGTTGTCTCTCATCGTCGCTCTAGTCGTCCCTGTGGCAATTATTGGTCAGTCAGAAGACGGGCTTGACCCAGTAACGTTGCTTCAACCATTACAAAACTCGTGGCCTACATACTCAGGTGATTACACCGGTCGGCGCTACAGCGCGCTTGAGCAAGTGACCACGGAAAATGTGCAACGGCTGACACTGGCATGGACGCGCCAGATGAACACAGGGATGCCGTCCCTCAACGGTCCCAACAGCCCCACTTTCGTTGGTGGTGAAGGAACAGGTGACTTTGCGATCGGCGGGCAACGCATCAAGGGTTCAATCCTCCAAGTCGGTGACTTACTGTATGTCACCGCACCGGACCACGTCTGGGCCCTCGATGCGCGCGACGGTGGCGAACGGTGGCACTATTTTTGGAAAACACGGGGCGGCCCGCACATCGGCAACCGTGGTGCGGCCATCTGGCGGAACTCGCTGTTCTTCGAAACAGTAGATAACTACCTGGTATCTCTTAACGCACAAACGGGCGAAGAAAACTGGCACGTCGAGATCATCGCCGGCTGCGTCGACGAGGGCATCGATGGCTACCGTGCCCCCTCTCTCGAATGCGCCTGCGTGGATCTTATCGAGCAGGATGGTCGTTGGATCGTCAATCACGAGGCATTGAGTTCCAGGTATGCTCCCTGGAAGTCACCAGCATTGGAAGCGAGTTCCTTGAATTTTGCCTTGCTTTTATCCAGTTCGAGAGCAT
>DTWD01000406.1 GCA_012963185.1 Acidobacteriota bacterium | reverse complement strand
GTTTCACGAGTTTGGCCATGCGTTGCACGGATTTTTTTCCGATGTTGAATATCCGTACTTCGCTGGAACTGCCGTCCCGCGAGACTTTGTGGAATATCCCTCTCAAGTGAATGAGATGTGGGCTACGTGGCCTGACGTGCTGGCAAACTATGCAATACATTACGAGACTGGTGAGCCCATGCCGAAAGTACTGCTCGATAAGGTGTTAGAGACGGCCGCGTTCAACCAAGGCTTTGCGACCACGGAGTACCTCGCTGCGTCGCTACTTGACCAGGCGTGGCATCAACTGACCGCAGACGAGGTGCCTGCCCCGCAGGATGTTGCCACGTTTGAGGCTAGTGCGTTGCAAGAGGCTGGTGTCGGATTAGCGGTTGTCCCGCCGCGGTATCGGAGTACCTACTTTTCACATATCTGGGGAAGTGGTTACTCGGCCGGTTATTACTCCTACATTTGGGCGGAAGTCCTAGATGCCGATTCTGTCGAGTGGTTTAAAGAGAACGGTGGTCTTCGACGTGAGAACGGTGACCATTTCCGTCGAACCTTATTGTCGAAGGGCGGAAGTGTCGACGCGATGGATTTGTATCGTGCATTTCGAGGCACGGAACCAAATATCGAGCCGCTTCTTGTTCGCCGTGGTCTCAACTAGCTGAATGCCGAAGTCGTGATCGAGCGACAGTCGTCCAGTGACCAGTACGTATCGTGAGGCATGTTTTCAATTCCTCGTTTACCGCAACATGAGGGCAGGTATCGGCCACGTAGACGACCCAGTTTGTAGTGTAGGTGTGAAGCCAGGTCGCGTATTCTTCACATAGATTCAGGCTGTCGACTACGGCAAGTCCGCGTTCGGCCCATGTGTCAAATCGGATAATCGCCAGGGACACCAATTCTATTTGATACTCGCCGAGGCCCTTGGTATTTGACGCTCGTCTGTTCAGATGCTCATCGTGGCGACGTAGGTTGTCCTCGGCAATGCCTGTTGCGTGAGACCACCGCGCGTGCGCCTGGCTGTGTAGTTTGAACGGATTTCCTCCTTCAACAGGGTCCCGGTGTGACCACCGAGGGCGAGCCGAATCTTTCAGCGCTGGAGGAAACGAGGTCAGGCTGTTCATGCGGACACAATTGTACGAGTACAATACCGTCCCGCCGTCGGTTCTTCGGAGCAGACTGGCTTGCATGGCACTCTGCCTCGAATTCTGTGACGAAACATCTCATTACGTTATTGCAAGCGTCGTTGATGGGCATGACCTCCGTCGTGCGGTTTGTCATGTGGATCGGGGTTGTTTTTGTTGTGCCTGCTGCGACTTTTGCTCAACCGTCAGGGCAGCGACCACAGGCTCAGGCGGTTCGGGTCGAGCCGGATGCCGTCCGAGTGGACGGAACATTGGGTGACGCCGCCTGGAACTTAGCGACGCCGGTGACGAACTTTACACAGCGAGAGCCGAGCGAAGGCGAGCCGGCACGCGACAGAATGGAGGTTCGTTTCCTTTACGACGATGGGGCACTCTACGTTGGTGCGCGCATGTATTCCTCGCAGCCTGTTCAGGCGTCTTTGAGTCGCAGAGACGATCCGGGACAGGCTGAGATGATTGCAATCGCACTGGATACCTATTTGGATCGGCGGACGGCCTATGGTTTTGGCGTTACTGCTGCTGGGGTTCGGGTGGACGTCTTTTTTCCAACCGATAACCAAGACCGCGTGGAAACTGATTTTGATCCGGTCTGGCAGGCCAGAACGGTTGTGACCGAGGACGGATGGACAGCAGAGATGCGGATTCCGTTTTCACAACTTCGCTTTAACAGCCGGGACAAAAATGTTTGGGGTTTGAACATTCGACGGTACATCCCGTCTGCAGAAGAGGAAGTGTATTGGTCTCTGGTTGAACGTACTCAGAGTGGCTGGGCTTCACGGTTCGGTGATTTGACTGGTCTTGATGATATTTCCCCACCACTACGGCTTGAAGTGCTCCCTTACTTGACTGGATCGTCGAGAATTTCAAGCGAGCGAGATTCCGGTGACCCTTTTGACGATGGGACTGCGAGTAGGGGTCGGACTGGGGCGGATATCAAATACGGCATTGGTTCGAACCTCACACTCGATGTTGCGGTGAATCCTGATTTTGGGCAAATCGATGCCGATCCCGCGGACGTCAATTTGACGGTGTTTGAAACGTTTTTTAGAGAACGCCGCCCTTTTTTTGTCGAAGGTAGTAACGTGCTTCGAGCGGGAACCGGTAATTACTACTATTCTCGTCGGATTGGTGCCCGCCCGACGGGGCCGGCGCCTGCTGACTATGTTGATTATCCGGAGACAACCACCATACTCGGTGCCGCGAAACTGACAGGTCGGTTACCATCAGGAACGTCAGTCGGTTTTCTCACGGCTGTAACAGATGATGAAACGGCCCGCCTCTTTAGTGACGGCCGACAAAGCGAAGTTGGGGTCGCCCCACGTACCGTGTGGGGACTTGCTCGCGTCATTCAAGAATTCGGCGACCAGGGCTCAACCGTTGGCGCACATTTGACATCAGTTCATCGAGACCTTGAGGAAACAGACCCACTCGCACTGTTGCAGAGTCGGAATGCGGTGACTCTTGGTGCTGATACGAATATCCGGTTTGCCGATCGATCATACGAAGTCCGTGCCAATTTCGGACTTACGCATATAGATGGAGAACCCGAGGCGATTGCCGGTTACCAGCGGCGAAACGGACATCTTTTTCATCGTGTTGACCAGGAAACAATTCGGTTTGATGGAACCAGTCGCTCAATGAATGGTGCGCAGATCACAGCGAGTGTGAACAAGATTTCCGGTCGCCATTGGCTCTGGGGCTACCGGACGATGATTGAAAGCCCCGCCTTTGAACCGATGGATTTTGGTCGGTTGAATTTCGCGGGTGATATCGAGGGAGGACCTACGCTGACCTATCGAGAAACGATTCCAGGTCGTTTTCTTCGATCGTATTCCACGTCGATTGGGCTGCACACGTATACATACTTTGATGCGGACCTTGGTTCTCGACACAGTATTCGGAATTTCAATCGAGCGACCTTTTTGAATTTCTGGAGTATGAGTTTCAACGTGACGAGATTTTATCGTGGGCAAGATCCACAGCGAACCCGTGGCGGACCATCTATGGGGGTACCGCGTGGTTGGAGTGTGAGTTGGGACCTGCAGAATCGTGCGGGTGCCGAGACGCAGTGGTCAGGATTTTTAAATTATGAATCGAATGAACTTGGTGATTACACCTCGAGATATGGGGTGGCGCTTTCGGTGCGGCCGGCGACATCGCTGCAGTTGTCAGCGGAACCACAGTATCGGAACGGAAAAGGTACGCGTGCAACGATTCGCGGGCCGATTAATCGGCAATATCTCACCTCGTTTCCTGGCGGTTCCGTAGCCTCGTACGGCCGGCGGTATGTGTTTGGATTTCCAGATCGAACGGAACTTGCAGTGCCGTTGCGAGCCAGTTACACGTTCAAGCCTGATCTTACGCTTGATGTGTACGCGGAACCGTTTGCTTCGAGCGGGAGGTATGAGCAGTTCGGCGAACTGCTGGGCGCCCGTTTGCCGGGCTTGCGGGTATACGGGACGGATGGTACTCGCATTACCAGACTGCCTGACGGCCGTTCTGCAGTGATCGATGGTGACCAAGCGTTCGTACTTCCCAACTATGAATTCAACATTCGGTCATTTAGAAGCAATGTCGTATTGCGTTGGGAGTGGCGCCCAGGGAGTTTTCTCTATGCTGTGTGGCAACAAAATCGGGATAGTCGAATGTCGGATGGGCAACATGTTGGATTGAGCGACCTCTTCGGTTCGCTGTCCGCATCCGGTGACAATATTTTTGCAATTAAGACCTCGTTCTGGTTCTCGCGGTAACCTCGCCGCATAATTACGTTGTGGCGAGACAGGTCAATATCGCGTTTCTCGGGTGCGGCTTTATCACGACTGTCCACAGCCGCTCGCTTGCCCGCTTGCGAGAAGACATCGTACCAAGTTATGCAAGCCGGAATATTGAGAAGGCCCAGCTCTATTGTCATCAATATGGTGGTGTCAGGAGTTATGGAGATTACCGAGCGGCTCTGGATGATCCGGCAGTTGACGCTGTTGTTATTGCTGTGCCCCCGCACCTACATTTGCCACTCACCCTAGAAGCTCTTGCGGCAAAAAAGCATGTTCTTGTTGAGAAACCTGCGTTTCCGCGTCTGGTTGATTTTGAGCGTGCCAAGATAGCGGGTACGCAGGCTGGACGTATTGTTCTGGTGGGTGAAAATGATCACTACAAGCCGCTTGCTGTGTGCTTGCGAAGATTACTTGCGGATGGCGCCATCGGGGAAATGGTGCTTGCGCATTTCACAACACTCATGAAGAAATTCAAGTCTGCTGACGACTGGCGTAATGATGAGGCGATTGCCGGCGGCGATGCCTTTTTTGAAGAAGGGATTCACTGGTTACATCTCGCGAATAGTTTGGGGCCTAAGATTGTATCGGCGCATGGATATCGTCCGCATGCGACGCGTCGCCCCATTTCAGATCGACGTGCGAAGAGCATGTTAGTGTCGTTTTTGTACGATAACGGGGCCGCGGGCTCGCTGTATTACTCCCGGGAAGTTCCGTCGCTGTTTCGCGGTCTTCGGTTGTCGAAATTGTTCGGTCGAGACGGCATTATTACGTTTGAGTCGAATGGCACGGTTGTTCTTGTGCGAGGTGAGGGTATGCCGGAACTATTGTTTCCAGGCTTTCGCGATATCCGAGGGTACCAGGCCATGTACCGTGATTTTGCGTCGGCAATTATGACCGGCCGTAATCCCGAAATGAATCTCGACGTGGCGATTGAAGACCAGCGCGTAATGGAACAGATTTACGAATCGGCTGACGTTGCTTTCGGAACTGACACTGCCTAATGACGGACACCTATGATGTGGTCGTAATTGGGACCGGGGCTGGTGGTGGAACGATGGCGCACGCGTTGTCAGGCACTGGCGCGCGTATCCTGTTAGTGGAACGCGGAGACTTTATCCCGCAGGAGCCAGAGAATTGGGATCCAACGGCGGTCTGGAAGCGACTGCGCTATCGAACTACTGAAACGTGGTTGGATGAAACCGATCAGGAGTTTCGTCCCTACATGCACTATTGCGTCGGCGGCAATACGAAGTTTTGGGGCAGTGTCTTGTATCGTTTGCGCAAGTCAGATTTTGGAGCGGTTGAACATGTCGATGGTGTGTCGCCGGCTTGGCCCATCGATTATCTAGACCTTGAGCCGTATTACGATCAGGCCGAGCGGCTGTACCAGGTTCATGGACAGCACGGGATCGACCCGACCGAGCCACCCCGTGGTCCGTACCCACACCCGCCTATTTCGCATGGTCCTGAGATCGCACAAACTATCGATGGATTGAGAGCGCAGGGGTTTACACCGTCGCCACTTCCTCTTGGATTGCATGCGCCTGGTGAGCCAGATGGTTGTATCTTGTGCCGAACCTGCAATTCATTCCCCTGTCAACTCCACGCGAAGAGCGAAGCAGACATCAACTGCGTACGTCCAATAATGTCACGTGACAATGTCACATTGTGGACACGAGCGACAGCACGTCGGTTACTTACTGATGCGGCCGGTCGTCGGGTTGTTGGAGTCGAAGTTGAGCGGGATGGAGAGGTCAAGCGCGTTGACACCCAGGTCGTGGTGGTTTCGTGCGGTGCCGTAAACTCCGCGGCCCTGCTCTTGCGGTCGGCAACCGATAGGTATCCTGATGGTCTTGCGAATTCGTCGGGTCTCATCGGGCAGCGTTATATGGCGCATTTGGCGACGATGATGCAGGGGTTTCACCCGTTCAGAAAGAACGGTACCGATTTTCAAAAGACCGTTGCAATTAACGATTTTTACTTCAGCGGACCTGATTGTAGTTATCCACTGGGTCACATTCAGTCGCAGGGGCGTGTCCAGGGTGCGGTAGCGAAAGCCGGGGCGAGTACAGGCCGAATGAGCCGACGATTCATGGCACAACTGTTTCCGGTGTGGGCCTATGATGCGTGGTGTGCTCGTGGTCAGGACTGGCTGGCAATGACAGAAGATCTTCCGCGAGCCGAGAACCGTGTCACTCTTGACCGGCAGGGGCGAATCCGGTTGGCGTACCGACCGAATAATATAAGCGCACATGAGCAACTGGTTGATGAAATGAAGCGGGCACTACTTAAGCTGGGATTTTGGACCGTGGTGCAGCATACCCATCGCGAAAAGAACACGACACATCAGTGTGGGACGATCTGTTTTGGAAATGACCCGCAGACATCGGTTCTCGACCCATATTGCCGCGCCCACGACGTCGAAAACCTGTTTGTTGTCGACGCGTCATTCTTTCCATCGTCAGGCGCTGTTAACCCTGGTTTGACGATTGTCGCGCAGGCACTTCGTGTTGCTGAACACCT
This sequence comes from Acidobacteriota bacterium, assembly GCA_012963185.1. The sequence continues at coordinate 176 of DTWD01000406.1, read as the reverse complement.
CGCGGAGACGGAACTAAGGAGTGTTTAGTGAAAGCGCGATCCTTTAGTCACGTCGGTATTACGGTTTCTGATTTCAACACGGCGGTCAAGTTTTATTGGGATGTGTTTGGGTGTCCTCTTGTCGGTGTCGCTGACCAGGATTCGGGCCGGGTTCGCCGTGCGTTCGGAGTGGATGC
>DTWD01000405.1 GCA_012963185.1 Acidobacteriota bacterium | reverse complement strand
GCCCTTAGGCTGCCGCGCTGGCGAGCGCGCTTCTTCGTCGTCCTGATAACCGCTTTGTCGGTATTTCCTCGACATATGTCGGGCGGGGTCTTTGTTTGATTTACTGTACTTGGTAGCCGTTTGTCTAGTGTTCCGACGGACTAAAGTCTTTTCAAAAACAACCGGTCTCGCTATTTAATTGTCTTCTCCAGCATTTCCAGAGCTTGCCGGATCTCTGCGTTGTCAGGAAGAGTCGGAATGTTGTACACCTTCGCGAAGACAATAGTACCAGACTTACCCACAACAAAAACAAAAATCGCTCGCTCTGTGATGCCGCCATCACGCGTGACACCATATCTCTCGGCGGCCAAACCTTTTGGGTGAAAATCGCTAAGAAGATCATAAGAAATCCCCCCGAGACTTTTCGCCCATCCAACTTTGGCTGGAACCGCATCAACGCTAAGCGCAAGAATATGTGTCTCGTGGCTATCAAACCACTTTTTGTCAGACTCATAATTTTGCATCTGGTTGGAACATACAGGCGTCCAGGCCAAGGGGTGAAAAACAACAACATTTTTTATATTACGAAAGCTTGATACGCGAACTTTATGACCCGGGTGGCTGTCAAGTTCAAAGTCCGGGGCCTCTTCTCCAATCTTCAACGGCATCACAAAGTCTCCTCGTCGTTACTGTTTGATTCGTTACTCAGCCGGAACAACGACGTGAAGGTCCGTTAATAGCCAACTGCCTTGTACCTGACGTAACGCAACATCGAACACCCGCATTCCATAGTTCTTCTCATTCGTTTCTATAGAGACCCTTAAACGGCCGCTCGCTATCAACAACCGGCGATCAAAATTGATCGTGGTATCAAGAAAATTAACGGCGATCCCGCCGTTGGCGATCGGCTCGTCGAAAAGCACATCAAGCGCACTGCGCCTGTGAATGGATCTGAACGGTGTGCCTAAATCGATCTGAGCATCTTCTGCGAAGTAGGTTAAAATTTTTTGCTCCCGCGCGGCTATCTCGGTTGGGGCTGTATCAGGTCCTACACTGACCGCTTTCGTAAAATCCCTCAACCGCCCACCGATCCGATCCTCTTCGCTGGGGATGTTCAACCAAGCAATCACTGCAACCAAGCCTGCCCCAAGCAAAAGCCCAAACACCTTCACAACAGTTCAGTCTAGCAGTCGCTTGCAACTCCGTAGCAACAGAAGTTGCACAGAGTGTTCTACTCACATACTCTTCAGGGTGATGAGAACGAAAATTACCTTAGCGCTTACCGGCTTACTGCTCTTCGTGGCATTACCTTCATTCGCCAATCTCTATACGGAGTGGCTCTGGTTCGGTGAAGTAGGTTACCAGTCCATTTTCCTTAAAAGTCTGACCACGAAAGGTCTTATCAGTAGTGCCGGTTTTCTGATTGCGTTTATGGTTCTGTACTCAAACCTCCGTTTTGCCATAACAGAAATTCATCGGCCGTATGTGCTGTTTGCCGGCGGGGGCGATCTTCAGCCGCTGGTGCTCGAACGTTCGCATGTCGGAGCCCTAGCCATCGGAATCTCTGCTTTGGTTGCGTTGTTCGTCGGTGGCGTCGCATCGAGTCAATGGTTGCTGGTACTTCGCTATCTCGAAGCAGTTCCGTTTGGAGAAGTTGACCCGCTGTTTGGTTTAGATTCGTCGTTCTATATCTTTTCTTTGCCGTTTTATGACTTTTTACGGTTTGCTGCGCTCTCACTCATCGTTCTGGCACTAACTGGCTCAGTCGGTGCGTACGTAATCGCTGGCGAAATTGCTCTTGATCCGAGCGGTGTCCAAATTGGAAAGCGCGCTCGGCAACATCTTTTGCTTCTGGTCGCTGGGATTTTTGGATTGTTGGCCTGGGGTGCGTATCTCGAAATGCCGCGACTCTTAACCACCCCTGGCGGGATTATCCATGGTGCATCGTACGTGGACATCGTCGTACGACTTCCGGTGTTCCGTTTTCTGATAGGGGTTTCTGTGCTCGCCTGCGTGGCGGCTGCATATGCTGCCTTCTCACGAACAACATGGCCTGTTGCTGCCGGAGTCGTTGGTTATCTACTAGTGTGGATCGGCGGTGGAGGCGCCGCAATGGCATTCCAACAACTCGTCGTCACACCCGACGAGCAACGACTGGAAGCTCCGTACATCACACACAACATCGAAGCTACTCGGCAGGCATTTGACATTGATATCGTCGAAGAACGGCAAGTGTCAGGTGACGCCTTACTGACACAAGAAGACATCGCCAACAACGCCGAAACCATTAACAACGTTCGGTTATGGGACCATCAACCGCTTCTTGATACCTTCGGTCAAATTCAGGAAATTCGAACTTATTACGAGTTTGCATCGGTTGATAACGACCGCTACGTCGTCGACGGAGAGTATCGCCAAACTATGATGTCGGCGCGTGAACTTAATTCTGACAACCTCCCCAATCCATCGTGGATCAACGAACACCTACAGTACACACATGGTTTCGGCGTGGCACTCGGTCCAGTGAACCAAGTGACGCAGGAAGGACTGCCGGTTTTATTTATTCAAGATCTCCCGCCGACTTCCAATACTGATTTGTCAGTCGATCAACCCAGTATTTATTTTGGAGAATTGTCGAACGATTACGTGCTCGTCAACACCTCCACGGATGAATTCCACTACCCCTCGGGAGACGACAACGTCTCGATCCGCTATGACGGCACCGGCGGCCTCGAACTGGGCGGGTTGCTTCGTCGTCTGCTTTTCAGTCTTCGGTTGCAATCCTACGAAATCCTCGTTAGCGCTCAATTAGATAGTCAAAGCCGCGTGATTTTTTATCGCAATATCTCAGATAGAGTCACTGCCATCGCTCCATTCTTACGTTACGATGCAGACCCTTACCTCGTTATTGCAGACGGACGGCTCTATTGGATGAGAGATGCGTACACATCTACCGGTGATTATCCATATTCCTCTCCTGCCAGTAATGGCATCAATTACATTCGGAACTCGGTCAAGATAGTCATCGATGCTTATAACGGTGACACAACCTTCTACCTTGCAGAACCGGACGATCCACTTGGCGTAACACTTGGCAATATCTTCCCTGGCTTCTTGCAACCGCTCGACTCCATGCCTGAGTCACTTCGAGCGCATATTCGGTATCCGGAAGGAATTTTTGCACTGCAGAGTGCCATGTACGCGACTTTTCACATGACCAACCCTGGAGTGTTTTATAACCGCGAAGATGACTGGGAAGTTCCAATTATCGACAACGAGCAGATGGAACCCTATTACACCATCATGCGACTTCCAGGTGAAGCACGTGCGGAATTTATTCAGATGCTCCCGTTCACGCCACGAGGAAGAAACAATCTCGCGGCGTGGTTCATCGCACGCAGTGATGGTGAAAACTACGGGAAGATGCTGGTCTTTCAATTCCCTAAACAAAAATTAGTGTTCGGTCCCTCGCAGATCGTGTCGCGGATTAATCAAGACCAAGAAATTTCTCCACAAATCACCCTTTGGAACCAACAGGGCTCAGAAGTGATCCAGGGAACCCTGCTCGTAATTCCGATCGAAGAAGCACTTCTATATATCAGACCCTTGTATTTACGGGCATCAGGTGGTCGTATCCCTGAACTAAGGCGTGTTGTTGTGGCTTACCAGAACCAAATTGTGATGGAGGAAACCCTCGATCTGGCCCTAGAGCGTCTTTTTGGCGATGGCTCGATGTCACCACGTCCAGTAGTGCCTACAAGTCTTGTGGCCGACACTCTAGACACTGGGGATTCAATAAATTCGCTAGCGGTGGCAACCCCGCAAGGTTCCTCTTCTAGTGAACTCGCAGACCAAGCGCAGAATCACTATTCGCGTGCACTTGACGCACAGCGTCAGGGTAATTGGTCACAGTATGGTGAAGAAATCGAACGACTGGGAGAAGTGCTCGAAGAATTACGGGAAAGTGATAGCAGTCAAAACTAGTGGAGACCAACGAGATGAAGAACCTCCGGAATTACGGAAACATCGCCTGCGTCGCAACCTTGGTACTTGGGCTTGGCGCGTGTAGCGCACCTGAACCAGAACCGATTGAACCGACTCCTGGTCTCACGGCCTTCACAAGCGCACGCCTGATCGTCGGTAATGGTGACACCATTGAAAGCGGCACGATGGTCGTCCGAGACGGCCGGATCGAGGCCATCGGTTCAACCGAAAACGTGACCGTACCCGAAGATGCGTCAACCATTGATCTTTCTGGTCGAACGGTTACCCCAGGATTGGTCAACGCTCACGGGCATGTCAACAACGTACGCGGCCTCGAAGCGGACCCGTCGTTCTATACGGAAGAACATGTCGCAAACCAGCTCGCACTCTATGCGCGTTACGGTGTGACAACGGTCGTAAGTCTGGGTGGTGATGGACCAGAAGGGATTGCGGTTCGTGACCGCGAAAGTAACGATTTGACTCACGCCCGTCTGCGTGTTGCGGGTCCTGTCATTGTTGCTGACTCTACGGAACAAGCAGTTGAACGGACAAACGCGGCAGCCGATATGAACGTTGACTACATCAAGATCCGTGTTGACGACAACCTGGGTAGTAGCCAAAAGATGCCACCTGATATCTATAAATCTGTCATTGAGACAGCTCACTCTCGCGGACTAAAACTCACCGCGCATCTCTACTATTTAGACGATGCAAAAGAACTTCTCAGGTCTGGTGCCGATTTCGTGGCGCATAGCGTACGAGACGTTGCAGTCGATGATGAACTTCTTGAACTTTTGAAAGCGGATGACACCTGCGTTTGCCCAACATTGATGCGTGAAGTCTCCACTTTTGTCTACGAGGAACGTCCAGATTTCTTTGACGACCCTTTCTTCTTGAGAGATGCTGACCCGGCAGTTCTCACTGCACTCGAAGCTCCGGAATACCAAGAACGAATCCAGAACAGCCAGAGCGCACAGACCTATAAAGCCCAGCTTGAAGTCGCGATGCGAAACGTTAAAACCCTCTCTGATGCTGGCATTCGTATCGCAATGGGAACTGACACAGGACCTGCGGGCCGTTTCCAGGGTTACTTTGAACATGGGGAACTCGCTTTAATGGTCGAATCTGGCCTGACTCCGATGCAAGCTATCGTGGCCTCGACCGGCGACGCAGCCGAGTGCATGGGTCTCGACGAGGTCGGAACACTCTCAACTGGTAAATGGGCTGATTTTGTTGTGTATACCGAAAACCCCGCAACCGATATCGCAGACAGTCACACAATCGAATCAGTCTGGATCGCTGGAAATACGGTGCCAGGGGTTGGAAATTAGAGCGAGTAAAGCTTAGGCTTCTGGAAACCCAGGGGCGCGTTTGGCATCTGCAATTTGCTCCACATGCCGCAGCGTGTGGTACGCGATAAAAAGCAGCCACTGGTAAGCATTAAGTGTTCCGTATACGGGTCGCCGATGGTCTGCCGTATGCGCTTTGAGTGGCTTTACCGTGTCCAGAGCAAACCGCAATGAGTTTTCTCGGTGCTCTCGAAAGACACGAAGTGCGCGGGTCTGATCAATACCGCCAGCCGGCAACACAGCGTTTGGAGCGTCGCGTTTCGTTGACCGATCAAGGACCTTTTCTTTAAGCAGGCTTTCCTTGCCTGCTGTTTCTTCTTCCCAGTTTGGATTAGCGTCCGCACCAAGAGCACTCGTGACCTGTCCAAAGAGTATCGGCTCCACAAGGCCTAAGTGCTCGACATTGTCACCGATGCTCCAACTATCTTTGCGCTCTCGAAATGTCCACTGTGCAACAGAAAGTTGTTCGCTGGACGCTACTACTTGATCGCGAGACTCAATGAGCAGGTTCGCCAATCGGTCCCGCTCCGACTGATTGACCGCGGCTGCACTCACAACAACGGTACTCCACGTTTTCGCCAGTACCGAACGAGTCCCAACCAACACTGATCAAGTGGTGCCGCCGTGTTGTAGAGATTAGTCTCTTGAGTTGGGATGTGCCGAGCAAGATAAACTCGCATCTCGTTAAGAAATCTCTGTTGTTGGTCCGCGTCACTCCCGCCAGACTCTAGGCATTCCTTCGACATCCGTTTCAACACATCCATGTGCACTAACAGCGCGTCCAGATGTTCTTCTGGGTCTTCATGCGCACCGTAGTGCGTCAAAAATAATGTTGAGGCGCGCCACTGCCTGACCGTTTCAATACTCTCTTTCCACAACTCGATGTCTATGTCAGGCGGCGGGGTAGGCGGCAACACGAACAGCGCCTGCCCTGTCCGAACACCAGCGACATCACCAACAAAAGCAACACCGCTTGAGCGGTCAAAGTAACTCACATGATGTGACGCATGCCCCGGGGTATAGGCAACATCAAAATTTCGCTCCGACGCCGCAATCCGTTCCCCTCCAGAAATCACACGCACACTCTTCTCTGGAACCGGCAGAAATGGTCCCCACAGAGAATCCATCTCATCACCATACAGACGCGTCGCGCTCGCGAGTAGTTTTGAAGGGTCAATCAGATGAGGGGCTCCTCGTTCATGCACATAGACCGTAATATCAGGATTTTCCTTAAGCAGCGTTCCAGTAGCGCCTGCATGGTCAAGGTGGATATGTGTGATGAGAACCGTCCGCACATCGCTAATTTCAATACCCGTCTCTGCTAGTGCGACGCGGAGCCGACCGAGGCATGACGTAGGACCTGGGTCAACCAATGTTACGCCGCTAGCACTCCGAATAACGGCTGTTGCGATCACCCGCGGTCGCCCGCGATGCATCAAATCTGTATACGAAATATTGTGTGTTAGCTCTTCCATACAGGCGGTAAAGTTTACTACGGTGGTCATCCATCGGTGCCGCGCCTTCACGTTGGCGTTATAGAAGCATTTCAACGCCTTGCCTCTTTGCACTGGTCTCAGTACGCTGAATGACTATGGTTCATACAGTGACGTTACGCATAATGGCGCAAATCTGGTAATACACGTCTCTGAACGCTGAACAACAGGGATAGAAACAGCAGCTTGTACATTTATGGTCGACCAGCAATCGGATAGTTCGGTAATAGAAAAACAGCAGGATAAAACTGCCACGCCTCAACAATATCGTGTGTACTTGCTCAACGACGATTACACAACGATGGAATTTGTCATTGCCGTACTTGAAAACATCTTTCAGAAAAGCCCCGCGGAGGCGTTTCGGTTAATGATGCAGGTTCATACGCAGGGCCGAACTGTTTGCGGGATATACACTTTTGAAGTTGCAGAAACAAAAGTCACCACAGTTCGGGCGCAAGCAGCAAAAGAAGGCTTTCCACTACAAGCGGATCTTGAGGAAGACCATTAACACACACTCTGTTAAGTTAAAGGACTCGAATGTTTAGTGCCTCACTCGAATTGATTCTCAACGTTGCCTATCGGGAGGCAGCGTCTCGACGCCACACTCACCTCACACTAGAACACTTGCTCTACGCCTTAGCGCATGATCCAGAAGGAGAACGGATCTTGGCAGCTTGCGGTGCAGACCTGCCTGTTTTACGCAAGACGCTTGATGAATTTCTTGGGACTCTCGAGACATTCGCAAAGGGCGAAAGATCGCAAGAACCAGCGCAAACTCTCGGTTTCCGACGAGTGCTGCAAACTGCTGTTCTACACGTTCAAAGTGCTGGCAAGGATGAAGTTCGCTCGGGGGATGTGCTCGCTGCCGTCCTGCAACAACCGAAAGCCTACGCTGCGCAGGTAATTGAATCCCAGGGAGTCAAACGGTTAGACATCCTCAATTACATCTCTCACGGCATTTCCAAAGTTGCTTCCGGGCCACACGGACACACAGAAGAAGACGAAACCACCCAGGCTGGATTTGGCGAAGAAGGTCCTTCAGCTGTTCGAGATCCGCTCGGGGAGTATGCCGTTAGTCTTTCTGACCGCGCCCGCGCCGGCAAACTCGATCCACTGATTGGCCGTACCCTGGAGTTACAGAGAACTCTGGAAATTTTGTGTCGTCGGCGTAAGAACAATCCTATGTTTGTAGGTGAAGCAGGTGTGGGAAAAACTGCGCTTGCTGAAGGACTCGCTGCTCGGTTGCTCGAAAAAAATGTTCCAGCACGACTCGTTGGCGCAGAGGTATTTTCGCTTGACACTGCAGCATTGCTCGCAGGCACTCGATTTCGTGGCGACTTCGAAGAACGATTTAAGGCCGTGATCTCAGCGCTCACCGACCACCCACTGCCAATTCTTTTCATCGATGAAATACACACAACCGTTGGAGCAGGTGCTACTACTGGCGGCACTATGGACCTGGCAACCCTAATTAAGCCCACCCTTGCCGCCGGCGATCTACGTATCATTGGATCGACAACATTTGAAGAATTTAAGCACATTGAAAAAGATCGGGGACTTGCGCGCAGACTACAGAAAATCGTTGTCGAAGAGCCCTCGGTAGATGAAACAAAACGGATCCTCGAAGGACTCCGCCCGCAATACGAATCGCATCACCTTGTTACTTTTGGTGCTGACACTATGTCCACAGCCGCAACTTTGGCTAACCGCCACCTTAGAGACGGCCATCTTCCAGATAGCGCAATCGACGTCCTCGATGAAGCCGCAGCTGTGCTCAGCCTACAGCGAACTCAAACAACCATTGATACAGAAACCATACCGTTGGAGGTAACAGTCGCCGATATTGAACGTGTCGTAGCCCGAATGGCCCGTATTCCCGAAAAGCAAGCTTCTTCATCCGACAAGGAACGACTTCGAACGCTTGACGAAGCACTCCAACGCGTTGTGTTCGGACAGGCTGATGCTGTTAACGCGGTCACAACTGCGATCAAGAGGGCTCGTGCCGGACTAGGTATGCCAGATCGACCGGCGGGATGTTTCTTGTTCACTGGGCCAACGGGCGTCGGAAAGACAGAACTCGCCCGGCAAGTCGCGATACACCTTGGAAACGAGTTTGTACGCTTCGACATGAGCGAGTACATGGAAAAACATGCAGTCGCTAGACTAATCGGCGCACCGCCTGGCTACGTAGGTTTTGAACAGGGTGGTCTGTTAGTCGATGCGGTGCGAGCTCATCCGTACAGCGTTGTACTTCTAGACGAAATCGAAAAAGCCCATTCGGACGTTTACAACATCTTGCTCCAAGTGATGGACCATGCAACCCTGACAGACAATAGTGGTCGTAAGGCCGACTTTCGACACGTCATATTAATCATGACGTCCAATGCTGGTTCCCGCGAAGCGAACTTGGGTTCAATCGGCTTCAGTGAGGATCAGGAAACGTCGTCAAAGGGGCGCCTAAAGGTTGCAATTGAACGAATTTTTAGTCCTGAATTTAGGAATCGACTCGACGGAATTGTGTCATTTCGTG
>DTWD01000404.1 GCA_012963185.1 Acidobacteriota bacterium | reverse complement strand
GGCGGCCGCCCTTGGTGCCTCCTCGTGTGATATTTGTACCGATGTCGACGGGGTACTATCAGCAGACCCCAACAAGGTGCTGAATGCGACGCAATGGTCTGAAATTAGTTATGAAGAGGCTATCGAAATGGCATCGAGTGGCGCGAAGGTGTTACATCCGCGTGCAGCCGAAGTCTGTATGGCCTATGACGTACCGATACACGTTCGTTCCAGCTTCCATGATCTGGAAGGAACCTGGATACGTGGAGAGTCAGATATGGTGATGGAGCAAGCAGAAGTTGTTGGCGTGAGTAGTGAAAAGGAGATCGCAAAAGTCACCTTGACTGATGTTCCTGATAGACCGGGAGTCGCAGCTCAGGTATTTCAGGAACTTGCCGAAGCAAACATTTGCGTCAGATTGATTATTCAAGGCGCGAGCACAGAGAAAGTAGGACGGATCACGTTTGTTGTCGATGACGAATATGTCAGCGCCGTCCGCGGCCTTCTCGCACATTGGAAAAAGGATGGCCTCGCACGGGAAGCGCTAATAGATACAGATGTGTCAAAAATCTCTATCGTAGGATCGCGACTGGCCTCCACACCAGGTCTGGCAGGGCGGATGTTTGCTGTCCTAGCGCGAGAAGGCATCAATATTGACTGTATTAGCTCCTCGGAAATGAAAATCGCGTGTGTAATTTCAAAACAATACGTCGATCGCGCGGTCCAATCGGTGCATGACGAATTTTTCCCTTCAAATGGTGCAACTGAACAGAACGTTAATAATTGATGAGTAGCGAAATAGACGTTGGGATTCTCGGAGCAACCGGTACGGTCGGTCAGGAGTTCGTTGCCGCGCTCGAAAATCACCCATGGTTTCGAGTGACGTGGATTGCGGCAAGTGAACGCTCAGCAGAGAAGCGGTATGCGGATGCGGCTTGTTGGCAACTATCTCGGGAAATACCCCAGGAAATTGGCGAGATGCTTGTAAACCGCTGCGTTCCCGCGGATAGCCCTTCCCTTATCTTTTCCGGACTCGATTCGGCAGTTGCCGGTGAGGTGGAGGCGGCATTCGCAGTCTCAGGTCGAACAGTTGTAAGTAATGCGAGGAACTATAGGATGGAACCGGATGTTCCACTATTGATACCGGAGATCAATCCTGACCATTTAGGCCTGTTGCAGCAGCAGAGTGAAACCAGACAGTGGCCCGGGCAAATTGTCACGAACCCGAACTGCTCGACAATTGTAATGACATTAGCGTTGGCACCGCTTTGTCAATTTGGACTTCGCCAGGTTATGGTCACGACGCTGCAGGCTGTGTCTGGTGCGGGGTACCCAGGAATGTCGTCCCTCGACATTTTGGGAAATATCTTGCCGCATATTCCTGGAGAAGAGTCAAAAATGGAGTCTGAAACCCAGAAGGTACTCGGAACGCTGGTGGATGGCGACGTGCGACCCCATAAAGTCGTCGTAAGTGCCCAGACAACCCGAGTACCTGTCATCAATGGTCACACGGCACTAATCTCCGTTAAATTCGATGACGAACCGACGCATGAAGAGCTCGTCAATGCCTTCCGCACTTACCGAGGGCGTCCGCAACTTGAGAAGCTACCTACGGCACCGGACCATCCGGTCGTCTATCTCGACGATCCCGATCGTCCCCAACCGAAATATGACGTTGACCGTGAAGGCGGCATGTCAGTCACCGTCGGCCGCCTACGAGAATGCCCAGTACTTGACTACAAATTTATAGCTCTAGGGCACAACACAGTGCGTGGCGCAGCTGGCGCGGCGATTCTGAATGCAGAACTAATGAAGATCGATGGATTACTGTAGGTCTGCATCGGGTCCGATAAACGAGGCTGCTGAACTCGCTCCTCGACCGTCTACGACAGAGGAGTGGTTGGATACAATAGACATACGCCACTTTCATCAGAATTTCCTACCAATCACAAGCGTGTGCGGTGTCCCACTTCGGGCACGGCGGAGATCGCTACGGATTCCTGATTAATCCTGGCACCGATTGCCCGCTCACGACTGATGCGATGCCCTAGCTCGAACGAGCCGTCGCAGCGTGGCGACCTCGCGTTCCGTAGGCCGTCCATCTCTTTCGGCCACGCTAGCAGCTGGTTCCAAGTTGGAACGCTTAGGGATGCCTAACTTTTCACGGTAATGGAGTCGCATCCACGCTGGTGTTACGCCGATCGAACACGATCTCACCCCCAACGACTGTAAGCAGAACGCGTGTAAATCGAATATCTGGTAGCGGTACGTTGAGCACATTTGTATCTAACAAAATAAAATCGGCGTAATTGCCAACAGTTAGACGTCCTTTTTGATTTTCTTCAAATGACGCATATGCACCGTTGACGGTATATGCGTCAAGTGCCTGACTTATGGTGAGGCGTTCATTTGGAAACCATCCGCCGCGCAGAGACCGATCAGACTGCCGTCTCAGAACTGCCGCATACAGACCTTCAAAAGGTCCCGGAGGAGCAAAAGGCCAATCTGTACCAAAAGCAACACGTGCACGAACTTCCAGCAGCGTTCGAAGAGGAAAACTAACTGTTCGGGAATCACTGTCGTAGATGGAATAAAATTGCCGAGCTGCATACATAATCTGCGCCGGTTGTACATTGATAAGGATTCCTAATTGGGCCAGTCGAATCAAATCGGCATCAAGGAGATGTTGAGCGTGCTCCAGTCTAAATCTCCTGTCCTTTACGTCGCGTTCTTGGTTTACGCGCTCGTAAACATCGATTGCCAGGTTCGTAGCACGTTCGCCTACGGCATGCAGTGCGACCTGTAATCCGGCATCATCAGCATTTACAACCTCTTCGTATAGTCTCTCTTCGTCGTACAGCAGCAAGCCTCTATCATCTCCGGTTCCGGGATACGGAAGATCAATCGCCGCGGTACGCGTCGCAAATGTTCCGTCTACGACGCCTTTCACCGCCCCAACGCGGACCCATTCGGAACCTTGGCCCTGTTCACCGCCAAATTGTCCGGATGCAATCGCATTGACCAGTCGATCTGACGATGCAATCGGTAGCACTACATTCACCCGCGCCGTAAGCCGCCCCTGGATCTCGGCTCGCCGCAATGTTTCGAGGTCGTCCCAATTACCCATGTGGTGAACAGACGTCACGCCTTGCGTCACGAGATAATTCAGAGCTGCGACTAAAGCCTCGTCATTCTCTTCGGGCGTGCGGGGGGCGCTCGATCCAATTGATAGAAGCGATTCGTCGTCATCGTATAGTTGACCTGAGCTACCTTCCTGCACCAGACGACGTCCGGCATCAAGTAGGTGAATATGGGTATCGATGAAGCCAGGTGTGATTAATGCGCCATCCGCATCCAAGACATTGCCGTCTCCTGCAAGCGCACGAATCTCAGGCGTTGGTCCCAACGCAGCAATTTGACCGTCAGAAATGGCAATAGCCTCGACGATTGGTCGTGTTGGATCTCCGGTCCAAACCGTTGCATTCACAATGGCTAAACTAATGCTGGCCGGAGTACCAGGCGCGGAAACAGTACATGCCGGTACGAGTAGAAGGGCCAACCAGAGCCGACGAGAGCCGCGGCTGTGCATTTGAATTTTCTTCTGCGCCAAAAACGCTAGTTTGCCACGGGCGAAGAAGGTACGTAATCGAGAACTAACCGTATAGGCACGGTGTCGTCGCCACCCAGGAGAGAGTCATTCGCATTGCGGCCAGCAGCGCCTGGATGCAGGACAGCATGCACGTCAATGCTACTGCCCGCGGGAAGACTGATAGGTACATCGAGCCAATAGCGCGTCGGCCATGCAGTACCGGGCTCTCGCAGGAACAGAAGCGGGAATTCCTCACCAGTCGGAGTCGTTCCGACAATCTGAACATCCTTGGCCGCGATAGTTACCTCTGGCAATAACGCGACGACATCGAGGGCTTGCTCAATCGGATAACTAAATTCAAGTGAGAGATTAGCGGTGACTGCTGGCGAATCAACCTGCACCGACGCTAGTGTGACCGCAGGCTCGCCTGAGAAATAAAGCCCAACCCTTGTTTCATCAGAAAATGACTCACCCTCAGTGATCCAAGTCTTTTTGTAATGGATCCGAGCCACAATATCTGAACCAGCCGCAAGTGAATGCGCAACTGATTCTTGCAATACCTGCTGTTGCCCTGGCGACCAGAGCGCCACAGGAGGTGATGTCGGAAAGTCCGTATTTACGCCGAATCCAGCCTCGTCATCAACCGCATCCAATTTCCTGGCGGTGCCTGATGAGTCCACATAAATGGCAACATCACGCACGACTGCGCTTGCTCCAGGCATGATATCGGCACCAACCAGAAAGCTAGTGTTGTCAAGTGAGGTTGGAAGAACAAAATACCGCACCACATCGTTTACATCGGCGGCGATAGAAAATGCTTCATCCATCACAAGCTCAACATCCGGCACACCCAAGGTCCATTCCGTGGACTGTGAAATCTGTTCAGGCTGCAAATCGCGTGGGCCTTGAGGATAGCCGCCACTGGACCATTCCAAGATCATGTCCATTTCCTGCGCCGACAACGCATGTCCATTACTAAAATCACCGAATCCATCCTCCGCACGCCACGGCGGCATACGAAGCCCGAGAACCTCCTCACGGATCGACTGGGCCCATGGATAGGCCTCCTGATACGTCACCAATGACATCGGTGCAATCCCACCTTCACGGTGGCAGTTTCCGCAGTTATCCAAAAAAATCGGGTAGAGGTGTTCGTTGTAATTCCAACGGGAGGCAATAGGTGTATGAGAGCGTGTAACGGAGGCTCCAACCGCAATCAACACCGTTGCCAAAATCAAACCTGCTAGTGCTCGACATCTCATGTTCTTATCCCAGACAGCTCTACCGAACGTTAGTGTCGCTATAAACTCGATCAATCTCAATTACCGCCTCATTCAGGATGTCATATGCATCGCTAACCTGTTGTTTGTTGCCAAGATCGCCATACCAATCTAGCAACCACGCTGCACGCACAAGACTTCGAACTGCGATACGAACATCATTGCGATCTCGGACGGAAAGCGTATCAGCACGGTTATGAAGCTCTAATGCAAGTTCTTTGGACTGCAGTGCAGGAATGAAAATTTCCGTAAATCCACCCTCTGCAACAAGAGTCCTGATTTCCTCATTTCGTGCGAAGATGTCCGCGACAAGGTCGCTGGTTGCCTCAGGAATACGAGGGCGGATCCTTTCAGCCAACGGCAACGATCCGGGCGCACCAGGCGGCGGACTCACCGCCGCGTCAGCAACCGGCGCCGTGGTTGAGTATTCACTAAAGATAAAATCAAATCGATCTTCCGGATAATCCTCAACGAGCTGTAATTTCGTAATAAATTCAGCCGGCACCGACAGCTCGCCAACCTCAGCCTCCAAATAGGCACCGTCAGGAGAAGGCAACAAAGGAAAGGACGTCACTTCAATGAATTCGTCAGTGTCCGGATCGTATTCCTCCTCCAGAACTACGCGGCCCATCCACAACGTGATGTCAACCGGCTCACGATAGTTGTCGGTGGCATAGAGGCGAAATACACCAGCTTCCGGATAAGCGCCTTCGATATGATGAAAACTATCTGGAGCCATAAACACCCGACCTCCGTGTCGAGGCCCGTGGTCCATGTGCGCGCCAGGAGCGCCGTCAACAACACCGCAAGTCAGCATGATATTTCCGTAATAGGGGTTGCGGACCGGACCATCCGTCTGCACCCAGTTTGATCCACCGTCATACATGGGGCAATACGCGCGAGCAAAGCCAGTCGGGAGATCCATAGCGGCAAGAAATTCAGACAGTGGCTTAAATTCGACACGCATTGTGGCGATGTCACTGGCTGATGCCGCAGCTTCTGCCAGTGGAAAAACCGTACTATCGGCAATCGCAGTAAGGCTCGTTAAGGCGGTCTGTGCTCCACTAAAATCATCGGCGGCAAGGGCTTCCTGTGCTACGACGTACTGAGCCACCTGAGTACCAAAATCAGCGCCCCTCATACTTTCCAGTGATGTGGTAGCCGGGGTCTCTGGGATCGTCCGAACGGAACAGCCCACCAGCGTCAGCGCGGCGAGAACGGGCGAGGAGAGTCCAATCAAACGAGTGGTTTGATGCATCTATAGTTCCTTAACCCGACGTCATTCTTTAGTTATCAAGAAATCCATTTCTATTAACGATATTCTCGCTGATTATAGCAAACGGTCAACATGAAAAAGGGATTTCGAGAGCTGAAAGGCAGAGCAGAATATCCAGCCTAGCAACGAGTCATGGTACTGTGAATTGTGACTTCTAAATCGCCACGGAATCCTCCAAAGTTGACTGATTTAAGTGATATGTATCTAGAGGAACTTCAAGTGGCGCGTAGGTTAGCCCGGAATACGATCACAAGTTATGCCCGTGACATACGCAAACTCGAAAAATTTTCGCATGTGAAGCAGAAGCCAAGTTCGTGCTTGACTGCACGGGACCTTCAAGAATTCGTAAGAACCTTGAATTCGACCGATTTATGTGCGGCTTCTGTTCGGCGGGTGGTAGCCTCCACCAGAGGCTTCTATCGCTTTCTTGCACGTGAGGGCCACATTGAAAACAATCCAGCAACAGATTTGACCGCCCCCCGTTCTAATTCACGACTCCCCAAGGACCTCACCTGGGACGAAGTAGAAGCCTTGATCAATCAACCGGATACGAAGAAAGCTATCGGCATTCGGGATCGAGCCTTATTAGAATTGCTTTATGCGACCGGAATGCGAGTCTCAGAGCTTCTCTCATTGCGACCGGAGAATCTAAATCTTAATCGTGGCTATTTGGTCTGTCTCGGGAAGGGCGACAAAGAAAGGATGATTCCGATTGGCAAGCAAGCTATTTTTTGGGTCACCAAGTATTACCGGGATGTCCGTTCAGAATTGCTCGGCAAACGCACTTCGGCATCACTCTTCGTAACGTCCTGGAGTCCAGCGCTCAGTCGAGAAAAGTTTTGGAAGAAATTAAAACAATATGCACTGGATGCGGGCTTAGAACGGAACGTTTCTCCGCACATGTTGCGCCACTCATTTGCGACACATCTTCTGAAACATGGAGCTGACCTAATCTCTATCCAGAAGTTACTCGGTCATGCCGATGTCTCCACAACACAGATATATACGAGCATCATGAACGTGCGCTTACAGCAGATCTATAGAGAAACCCACCCGCGGAAGTAATTGACCAAGGTCTAAAAGGTTGTTAGCGTAAGGGGTTCTAGTCAGGAAGTACTGCCCTAGTAGAAGTAGTAAATGAAAGGAGAGTCGTGTAGATGCGACGAACAGGTCGATATTTATTTACGTCGGAATCAGTGACAGAGGGACACCCTGACAAAATTGCAGATCAGGTATCAGACGCTGTATTAGATGCGGTGCTCGAAGAGGATCCGAACGGACGCGTTGCATGTGAGACCTTACTCACCACTGGTTTGATCGTAATGGCGGGCGAGATCACCACGACAAGCAAACCGAATTTCGTGGATGTGGCGAGAGATGCAGTGCGAGAGGTTGGCTATACCCATTCAGACCACGGGTTTGACGCGAATACGTGTGGTGTCGTGTCAGCTTTACACGCCCAGTCCGCAGATATCGCAATGGGCGTAGACACGGGCGGCGCAGGCGACCAAGGGTTGATGTTTGGGTACGCCTGCAAGGAAACCGACGAGTTGATGCCACTCCCGATCATGATGTCCCATCACCTGGTCCGCGGGCTTTCAAATGCAAGGCGGGAAGGCCGTCTGGACTACCTCAGGCCGGATGGGAAGTCACAGGTCACAGTCGAGTATGACGGCGACTCCCCGAAACGTATCGATGCCGTCGTAGTATCAAGTCAACACAGCGACTCTGTGTCCACGGAACAACTTCGCGAGGATATTAAACGCGAAGTGATACATAAGATTGTGCCGGCGGAACTGATGGATGCAAAAACAGCGATCCATATCAATCCGACTGGCAGGTTTGTTACCGGCGGACCTCATGGCGATGCCGGTGTCACCGGGCGCAAAATCATTGTCGACACTTACGGCGGGATGGCGCCGCATGGTGGTGGTGCGTTCTCCGGCAAGGACCCTACAAAAGTCGATCGCTCTGCGACGTATATGGCGAGGTACATTGCAAAGAACTGTGTCGCCGCTGATTTGGCGGATCGAGTTCAGGTTCAATTGGCGTACGCCATCGGGGTGGCCGACCCCGTGTCTGTGCTTGTAGAAACATTTGGTACCGGGAACATTGATGAAACCAAAATCAGTGCGTTAGTCAGGGAACATTTTGAACTCACGCCTAAAGGGATTATCGAAGCGCTCCACCTCCGACGACCGATTTACCGTAAGTCAGCGGCGTTCGGTCATTTTGGTCGAACGGAACCAGATTTTACGTGGGAGAACACTGATAGAGCAGGGGTTTTGCGTGAGGCAGCAGGCCTGTGATACCGATGGAGTCAGATTACTCTTGTAGAAGAACAGTCGGTATTGCGATTTGATCGTTCAACTCTTGTGGTAATGAGGGAGTATGCCCCACGGGAATCATCGAAGAAAAACGGCGGCCGGCGTGGTCGCCGTTTTTCTTTTGTTTTATTGGACACTCCCGAATGAATCGATTGAGGTTGAATCTTCGGTTGGCAGAAACAACCAGGTTCGTGGTGTCTTTCACGTACACAGTACCGAGTCCGATGGTGGAGGCACAGTCGAGGAGATAGCGAACGCTGCACGCGCGGCAAATCTTGATTTTGTAATTCTGACTGACCACGGAGACGGTACGAAAAGCAGCTCACCTCGCTACATACAGGACGTTCTTATTATTAGTGGGATCGAAATCAGCACGGATACCGGACACTACATCGCTGTCGGTATGCGTCAGGCGCCCTATCCGTTAGGAGGGGACGCGAAAGGCGTCGTCGAAGACGTCCGACGATTGGGAGGCCTAGGTGTTGTGGCCCATCCGTATTCGCCGCGAGGGGAGCTCAGCTGGCAAGATTTCACGTTACCAGTGGATGCTATCGAGTGGATCAATGGTGACAGTCAGTGGCGTAGTACAGGCGTTTTGTCATTACTGTCTGCTGGTCTTCATTACTTTTTTAGACCGGTAGGAAGTCTGACGAGGGTTCTTCATCGGCCCACCGATGCAATGAACATGTGGGATGCGATGGCCTCGAACGCTTCTGTTGTCGGCCTGGCTGGATTGGATGCTCATGCTCGACTCGCAACCGGTAGTGGTGACGAAGGATACGCCGGAGGCTTCGTATTCAGATTTCCATGGTACGAAGAATTATTCCGATTGTTCTCGATCCAAGTGAACCTCGACCGCACCCAAACGGGAAACGCGGGAGCAGACGCGCTTAACCTTCTGACTAGCATTCAAACCGGCCATGTCTACAGCAGTGTGGAAGGTCGTGCCACACCAGCGGAACTCACCTTTTTTGCCAGTCTGTCAAATGGGGACATCGTCGAGATGGGGGATAGGACTCCATCTAACCAAGAACTCCAACTCGTGGCAAAAGTAAATGGACCTCGTGGCGCAGCGATACGTTTACTGCGGAACGGAACTATTGTTTCTGAGTCAACAAATTTGGAACTTACGTATAGCGTCAATAGTTCAGATGCTTCAGCGGTCTATCGCACAGAGGTATATCTTTCGGAATTCGCTGAAGAAGATGATTTGCCATGGATCGTGAGTAATCCAATCTTCATTGGTAGTCGCGAAACGGTGAACTTGCCCTCGACACCGTTTCGAGAGATCTACGGGGCCAATCCTAATGCCTGGCGCACGGAACAGTATACCGACGCCGAAGTCACACTTGACCTCAATGCCGACATTCTTACGTTGACTTATACGCTAGGCAACTCACCAGCGACCTATGCGGCAATGACCTACGACATCGGGACAGAACGCATAACTTCCGATGTGTCTATTGACTTCGTGGTACGGGCATCGAAACCCATGCGCATATCCGCGCAGCTACGACACGGGGCAGGCGAAGATTCCCGCTGGCGACACTCTTTTTATGCAGACCAGCGCGATCGACGTGTACGGTTATCCGTCCACGACTTTACTCCCGTTGGGCCTCCCAACAGCGCGAAAGAAAGCGTATCTGGTGTCGACAGTCTTTTGTTTGTTGCCGATACTGTCAATTACCAACGAAACAGTTCCGGAGAAATACAGATTTCAGGACTCCGCCTTGGCGAGCAATGAATCTCCAATTTGGGATTTGGTCTCAGACCTGTAGCGAATTTAACAACGTAGGAATATCGATCCGATAAACATCAGGCTTTCTCGAAAAACTCAGCAATGATTACAGTTGCTGATCCCAGTTTTGTAATTTTCATTTCTTTTTTCCACCAATGCCCCAGCCAATTTAAACGGGCATGTTTTTTGGAAAACATTCGAAGAGCAATTACCCGTCGCCGTGAGCAAAACTCGATTGTATTCGTGGCAGGTAAGTGCCACTCCAAATAAATTAAGTCCTGACAGTCAGTAGAAAATAACCCGCCGATGCTCCGAATAAAAGATTCGGAGCCCACGCAGCAAGAGCTGGAGCCAAAACGCCTGCACTACCAAACGCACCGAATACACTCAAGATAATCCAATAGCTAAACGCAATCCCTATCCCAACACCAACACCATACAGCGCGCCCCTCGGACCAGTAGTCACCGCAAACGGAACCGCGATCAGCGTAAGAATAAAAGTAACGAATGGAAATGAGACTTTTCGATGTAAATCCACAACGAGACTTACAACATCGAACCCTCTCTCACTAAGATCAACGATATAATCGGAAAGTTCCTGATAACTCATCAGATCCGCTTCAGGCGCCTCCGCAACAAAAAAATCTGGCGGCGACAGAAACGCCAACGTTTGATGCGGCGCCATTTCGTAGCTCGTCGTATTAGCTGCTAGATCAAAATCCCGAGTCCAGACGTTTTCTCCTTCCCAGTCACTTCGATATGCTGCGGCAGCAGCATATGTCCGCCGATCCAGTGACCAGGCATCGTCACTAAATTCGTACACAGATAAATTCATTAGGCGTTCTTCATCGGGATCGAAGTTGAGATAGTGATAGATATCCCCAGTTTCGGTAACAAGCCATTTTCGATTAAGAACATCAACCGTTTGATTAAGGCCGGTTCGAATAACGTGATTCAAATCACCTGCCCGACGATTCGATTCCGAAAGAAAGGTTTCACTCATCAGAAAAAGACAACCGCTCCAGGCAAGACTAAACATAAATATTGGAAACGCCATCCGATACAGACTTATCCCACAAGCTTTCATCACGGTCAGTTCACTGGTTTTTGTGAGCGCTCCTACCGTGATCAGGGTCGAGACTAATGCAGAGATCGGCAATACGTAGTACATAAACTGCGGTGTCGCGTACCAAAAGTATTCAAGCAATATCAGGCCGGTCGTCTGTCCTTTAAAAAGTTTGTCTGACAAGTCGATGAAGGTCGAAATATAGAAAATTCCAAGTAAACCTACAAACGCCAAGAAAACCCATGTCAGATAAAACCTCGTGACATACCAGTCGAGCAATTTAACGCCGAAAACCTTACCAGGCGATAGTTCGACCAGCGGGGCAGTGCCTCTACCGACGTCGTCGCTCTGTTCATCGTCGACATCAATACGGTGTGGATCCCGCTGGGAGAGAAACGGAAATCTAAAACGACGCTCAACGGACCGAGAACGCCAGACAATGAGCAGCATCCCGGCAAATCCGAGTAAGACATTCGGAATCCACATTGCAAGATGTGGTGAGACCAGCTGCCCCTTAGCCATCGCTTCACTCGTATACATCACCACGTAATAAGCAAAAATGACGCCTATCCCAAGCGCAAAACTAGCGAGTCGCCCGTCTTTTCGACTAGTCACACCAAAGCCAACACCGAGCAAGGCAAAGACCAGACACGCGAACGGAATCGAAAATTTCCGGTGAATATGCATAATGGGTTGATGGGCCGATTGACCCATTGACGCCATCGTCGCGGCCTCAGTCTCCAGTTGGGGAATAGTCAATTCAGCAAGGCCCCGTTGAGGCCCCGACCGAGGAAATGCGGTTTCAGCATTCAAGCCGATGACCAACTCTTCAAATTCGTGAACCTCGTACTCTCCAGGCACCGATGGATCACTGCGATGACCAGTGCCATGTTCAAGCACAACATCTATTGTTCTATTTTCACGATCAATCGCTACGCGACCTCGCTCCGCAAGATAGACAGTAGGTTGGTCGGCCTTAGACGTGTCAGCTAGAAACACCTGTGCCCAGCCGCTACCATCTAAAGCAACCTCTTGCGCATAGAGCATGACGTTCGGAAAATCATCATGGAAAACTCTTGGCCTTACTTCGCCTTCGGCGCGATTTGCGATGGTTGTGTAGCTAAGGTCTCGGAACGCTTGATTCGCATCCGGCAGCGACACAACCAGGATGTAGCACGTAACTGCCGCTCCCATCGTGGCCAACACCATGACAGGTGCAAGAATCCTGGAAATACTAATCCCGCACGCCTGCATTGCAACCGTTTCCCGATCACCGGAAAGCCGGCCCATGCCCATCAGTATGCCAACCAGCATGGCCATCGGAATCGTCACACCGAGTCCTTGCGGAAGCAACGTGAGCATCATTCGAATGATCGTAAAGCCGTCCACTCCCTTCGCAATCAAGTCTTCCGCCACTTCCATAATCGGCGGCAACATCAAAAGAAATGTAAGTACCACCAGACTCAGACCGAATGGCGGTATGACTTCGCGAATGATGTATCGATGAATAATGTTCAAGCTCGAGCTCTACTTTTAATTATCGGCGAATCCTGAGTACCTGAGTAACCGATTGGAGATAAAACCACTCCCAATCAGAAAATTACGGGGAGGGGCATAAAGCCCGGACTTGCTGTTTATTTCATTTCAATGAATCGACATACGAGAAGGACCCAACACCCAACGTATTAATATTGGGTCTGATAACGTATGTTATGTGACCCTTTACGCGGACAGATCAACTATCTTTCCGCAGGTCACGAACTATGCCCTCCAGAGTCTCAATAAGTTCTTCTCGACGAACTCTAGACTTCCGAAACGTAAGTCGCATATTAAAAGCCTTACTTGGCGCCTTAAAGCTATAAACAAAAGGCCTTGCCTTCGAAGAACGTCCCTTAGTCGCGGCCGAGACCTGCCGTGCCATAGCACGTGTTACGGCACCACTCCGGGTTAGCTTCTCAACAAGGGCAACCATCTTCTTTGAATCTCCTTGCCTGAGAATCTCCAGAAGCAGTGATTTCGATGTTATGTCAGCTAAACGACAAAGACTTTTCACCTCATTAGGCATGGAATGCAGGTTCAGAGATTCCGTAATGGTTGACCTGGATTTGCCGAGCCTGCGCGCCAACTGTTCATGAGTATGGCGATACCGATCGGCCAACATGAACAATGCCTCGGACTCCTCAAAAGCGCTCAGCTCTTTGCGCTGAATATTCTCTATGAGTGCAAGCTCAATAACTTCCGAATCGTCAGCATTCCTGATAACAACAGGGACCTCTGTCAAGCCTACACGGACAGACGCCTGATAGCGCCTCTCTCCTGCAATAATCTGAAACCTCGCCCCCTGCTGCCGAACAATTAATGGTTCAATCACGCCCTTCTCTGCAATAGACGCCATTAATTCTGATAGATCGCCCATGACTTGTCGCGGCTGATCAGGATTCGGATCTACCTGCTCAATAGAAATCAAACGCCCAACAGGAGCACCAGAAGAAGCCGTCAGGGTCTCTACGTAATGTTCATCGTGGCGCATCTTCATATTCTGCGGGAGACCTCTCCTAGGCACGGTCCATCACCTCCTCGCACAGACTGTAATAATCAGCAGCTCCCTTAGAATCTGGAGCAAAACTAAATATAGACTCCCGGTACGCCGGGCTCTCTTCCAACCGGACGTTTTTCGAAATAACAGTACGGAATACCTTCTGCCCAAACACCTTCCGTATCTGCCTCTTTATATCTCTAGCTATCGATGTCCGCTTATCCATCATCGTGATCAAAACTCCCAAAATACGGAGATTCGGATTTGCACGACCGCGAACCTTCTCAATGGTCTCAAGTAAATCGTCCGTACCCTCAAGCGCAAAGTAAGACGCCTGTATTGGAATCAACAGATGAGTTGCTGCAACCAATGCATTCACAGTTAAAAGCCCGAGCGTCGGCGGACAATCAATAACAATATTTGGAAACTCTTTCTTCAATGAACTCAAACGGTCCTTCAATCGGAAGTGCGCATCTATCTCGCCAACAAGTCGGGACTCGAGCTTCGCAAGAGCAATCCGAGCCGGCGCGACAGACAGGCGTTCCTGGCTCGAAGGCCGGATCACATCAGACATCGGACATGCCGGATCGACAATCGCATCGTAGATAGTCCGGCTAATATCTTGCCGCTCAATACAGGACAGCGTGCTGTTACCCTGCGGGTCAAGATCAATCAACAGAGTTGACTTTCCTCGAAGCGCCAAGGCCGCTGCGAGATTGATCGCAGTGGTCGTCTTACCAACGCCACCCTTCTGATTAGCAATGGCGACAATCATGAACTGCACTGCGATGAAGAGAGATCATTCAGGAAAAGATCAGAACAAGCCGCAACCATGAGGATTGCGCGTATTGTAGAAATGCGTTTTGGGTCTGTCAAGAATTCAATAGGTCCAACGAAATAAAAACAGGACAATCAGACAAAATAAACAGCCCAAAAACACTAAAAAAAAGAGGTCAAGCGATTGTCGGCCGGCCGACAATCGCCAAGCCGCTACATCTTATACTTCCCCAACTCTTCAGGATCTACGTTCTCCAACCACTTCGACAAGCGCTCTGTGTTGCCCTTATCAGGGCTTAACTCAGCGTTCTTTGCATCCTCCACGACAGACTCCTCAGCAAAGATCGGCGCACCGACCCGAAGCGCCAAAGCAATTGCATCACTAGGCCTGGAGTCAACTACTGAAACTTGCTCACCTATTCGAATATAGACAAACGCGTAAAAAGTACTCTCCTTGAGTTCACTAATTACGACCTTTTCGACTGTCCCGCTAAAGTTCGAAATGACGTTCCGCAGGAGGTCATGTGTCATGGGCCTCGGCGGTGTTATATTCTCAATCTGTAGCGCGATCGCGTTGGCCTCAAAGACGCCAACCCATATCGGCAGCGAGTGCTCCCCACTCTCATCCCGAAGAACGACGATCGGCATATTTGTCACCGGGTCGACCATCAGTCCCTTAATCGTCATCTCTATTTGCATTGTCCCTACTCCACCGTGCTTAGGCCTACCTCAGACCCACCTGAGTCCCCCAGACGCTATTCGGACCAGCACGCATAATTTCAATGCCCACAAAACTGCCCACGCAATTTTCGGCTGAAGGAAAATTCACTATTACGTTCCCACTTGTCCGTCCGCAATACTCACCATCGCGACGTCGACTTTTTGACTCAGTAAGAACTTCGAAAACCCGACCAATCATTTGCTGGTGAAGCGACAATTGTATGCCCTTTTGAAGCGACTGGAGCTCAGTCAGTCGCCTTGATTTCTCTTCCTCTGAGACAGTGTTAGGCATTCTCAGTTCAGCGAGAGTTTGCGGTCGTTCTGAGTACTTAAAGGAATAAATATTATGGTAACGAACAGCCCTCACAAGATTTAGCGTCTCCTCGAAATCATTAATCGTTTCGCCGGGAAAGCCAACAATCATATCCGTCGACAAATTAATCCTCGGAATCTGTCGCCGCACATCACCAACCAAAGCAAGATACCGTTCACGAGTGTGCCGGCGCCGCATAAGAGAAAGTACACGCGTCGAACCAGACTGGACCGGAAGATGCAGATGCTTGCAGACCTTCGGCAACCTTGCAACTGCTTCTATCATGCGCAGGCTTACATGCCTTGGGTGTGGACTCGCAAACCGAATGCGATCAATCCTAGGAACACGCTGCAACCGCTCCAGCAATTCTGAAAAATCACAGTCAGGTATGTCCGGTGCCTGATAATGATTAACGATTTGACCGAGCAGGTGCACCTCTCGGTGTCCGTCTGCGCCAACGCGCTTGGCTTCTTCTAGGATTTCAGCCACAGGCCGCATCCTTTCTCGGCCACGCGTATACGGTACAACACAGAATGAGCAAAAATCATTACAGCCTTCGATGATAGTGATATATGCCTTAACACTATCGTTGCGTTTCACCACTCCAAGGGGGAACGAAACATTGTCATAGGGATTGATGTCTACATAGAATGATCCGCTTTCCTCCGAGGTTTCGATCGCTAGTGGAAGTTTTTCAAGGGCCTGTGTTCCGATAATCACGTCAACCACAGGCGCACGTTCCAAAATCTTGTCGCCTTCTTGCTGCGCAACGCAGCCAGTTACGGCGATTGTTGGCCTCGCCTCCCGACTCTTATTCCGGAACCGGTCAAGTCTCGCGAAGAGTTTTTCTGCGGCTCGCTCACGCACGCTGCAGGTGTTAATAATCAGCAGGTCGGCCCGCTCCAAATCCTCCGTCGGCTGGTACCCAACCCCCTCGAGTAATCCGGATAATCTCTCACTGTCGTGAACATTCATTTGACAACCGAACGTTTCAACAAGATACCTCTTCCCCACAGCTACCGACTTTCGCCTTTCGCTTTCGCCTTTCGCTTTGCCTTTAATAGGGCCATCGCCGTGTCAACACCGATTGAATCTGCCCCGCCAGTCATTAAACGCGATAGCTCCAACGCGCGGTCTTCATCACGCCTCAATCTTTGAATACCGGTGACGGTTCTATTCGCTTGGACCGATTTTTGAACAGAGAAATGGGTCGTGCCGTGAACAGCTACTTGCGGGGCATGTGTCACCGACAGAACCTGAAAATACTCACCCAGCCTACCAAGGCGTTGCCCAATACGATCTGCCGCCATCCCACCAACACCCGCGTCGACCTCATCAAATACCAACGTCTTTCGG